>NZ_JBHYMK010000071.1:0-34475 GCF_042743065.1 Streptomyces sp. NPDC058872 | reverse complement strand
CCGTTTCCCGCACCGCACGGTGCGGGAAACGGCCCACCGGCCTTCGTCGACGCCCCCGCCCTCTCCGCCCTCCGCCCACGGCCCTGGCACTCCGACCGGGCCGCGGACCATACTGGCGGCGCACACGTTCGAGAGGGGGAGCACAGGGTGAGCGAGAGCAGCACCGGGGTCGCAACCACCGTCGTGGAGGACCCCGCCGGGTCCCCGATGGTCCGCGTCGAGGGCCTGCACCGCTCCTACGGCACGGGCGAAGCCGCCGTCCACGCCCTGCGCGGAGTCTCCTTCGACGTCCCGAGGGGCGAGCTCGTCGCGCTCAAGGGCCGCTCGGGGTCGGGCAAGACGACCCTGCTCAATCTGGTGGGCGGGCTCGACACGGCTGACGGCGGCCGGATCGTCATCGACGGCACCGACCTCTCCACGCTCGGCGAGGAAGGCCTCCTGGAGCTGCGTCGGGACCGGATCGGCTTCGTCTTCCAGTCCTTCGGGCTCCTGCCGATCCTCTCCGCCGCCGAGAACGTGGGCGTGCCCCTGCGGCTGCGCAGGGCGGACCCGAAGGAGCGGGAGGAGAGGGTGTCCCTGATGCTCGGGCTCGTGGGCCTCGCCGACCACGCGAACCAACGTCCCGGAGAGCTCTCCGGCGGGCAGCAGCAGCGCGTGGCCATCGCCCGCGCCCTCGCCAACAGGCCGGCACTGCTGATCGCCGACGAGCCCACGGGCCAGCTCGACGCGGAGACCGGACTCGCCGTCATGCAGCTGCTGCGCGCGGTGGTCCGCAGCGAGGGCTGCACGGCGCTGGTCGCCACCCACGACCCCCAGCTCCTGGGGCTGGCGGACCGGGTCCTGGAGCTGCGCGACGGCGAGATCATCGAGCACATCGAGCACATCGAGCACGGAGAGCGCTGAGGGGCACCGAGAGCGCTGGGGGCACCGGGCGAGGGCCCGGGGGCAACGGGGGCACGGGACGGGACCGGGGCGCCGTCCTGCGCGCCACACCCCGGGCTCCGCCGTCAGGATCGAGCCAATGCCGCCGGGGCGCGCATCCGCGTGCGAAACGTCCGAGGGGCTGGACGTAGGGTCGGGGCATGGGACGCGGCAAGCTTCGGATCTACCTCGGTGCCGCACCGGGCGTCGGCAAGACCTACGCGATGCTCTCCGAGGGGCGCCGGCGGGTGGAGCGGGGCACGGACTGCGTCGTGGGGTTCGTCGAGCACTACGGGCGGCCCCGCACCGAGGCGATGCTGCAGGGCCTGGAGCTGCTCCCGCGCCGCACGATCGACTGCCCGGGCGGCACCGTCACCGAAATGGACGTCGACGCGGTGCTGGCGCGGCGGCCGGCCGTCGCGCTCGTGGACGAGCTCGCGCACAGCAACGCCCCCGGCTCCCGCAACCCCAAGCGCTGGCAGGACGTCGCCGAGCTGCTCGCCGCCGGGATCGACGTCGTGTCGACCGTGAACATCCAGCACCTGGAATCGCTCGGCGACGTCGTCGAGTCGATCACGGGCGTACGGCAGCGCGAGACCGTCCCCGACGAGATCGTCCGCCGGGCCGACCAGATCGAGCTGGTGGACATGTCCCCGGAGGCCCTGCGCCGCCGGATGGCCCACGGCAACATCCACACCTCCGACGAGGTCGACGCGGCCCTCTCCAACTACTTCCGCCCCGGCAACCTCACCGCCCTGCGCGAGCTCGCCCTGCTGTGGACGGCCGACCGGGTCGACGAGTACCTCCAGCGGTACCGGGGCGAGCACAACATCCGTTCCCCGTGGCGGGCCCGGGAGCGCATCGTCGTCGGCCTCACCGGCGGACCCGAGGGCCGCACCCTCATTCGGCGTGCCACCCGACTCGCCGAGAAGGGGGCGGGTGGAGAGGTCCTCGCCGTCTACATCGCCCGCAGCGACGGGCTCACCGCGGCCTCGCCCAAGGAGCTCGCGGTCCAGCGCACCCTGGTCGAAGACCTGGGCGGAACCTTCCACCACGTCATCGGTGACGACGTCCCCTCCGCGCTCCTGGAGTTCGCCCGGGGGGCCAACGCCTCACAGATCGTCCTGGGCTCCAGCCGCCGCCGCTCCTGGCAGTACGTGTTCGGCCCCGGGGTCGGCCAGACCGTGGCCCGTGACTCCGGGCCGGACCTGGACGTCCACATCGTCACCCACGGCGAGGTCGCCAAGGGCCGGGGCCTCCCGGTCGCGCGCGGGGCCCGCCTCGGCCGTTCCCGCATCATCGGCGGCTGGCTGGTCGGCGTTGCCGCCCCGATCGGTCTTGCGTTGCTCCTCACGCACGTCGACGCGGACCTCGGGCTCGCCAACAACATGCTGCTCTTCCTCGCCCTGACCGTGGCGGCCGCGCTGCTCGGCGGCTTCCTGCCGGCACTAGCCTCGGCCGCGGCGAGCTCCCTCCTCCTCAACTGGTTCTTCACCCCGCCGGTCCACCGGCTCACCGTCGCCGACCCCCTGAACCTCCTCGCCATCGTCGTCTTCTTCGGCGTGGCGATGTCGGTCGCCTCGGTGGTCGACCTGGCCGCCCGGCGCACCCACCAGGCCGCCCGGCTGCGTGCCGAATCCGAGGTGCTCTCCTACCTCGCCGGCAGCGTGCTGCGCGGCGAGACCAGCCTGGAGGCGCTTCTCGAACGGGGCCGGGAAACCTTCTCCATGGAATCCGTGGCCCTCCTGGAACGCGCCGACGAGGCAGAACCGTGGACGTCGGCGGCGAGCGTCGGTCCCCATCCGGCGGTCCGGCCGGAGGACGCGGACGTCGACATGACGATCGGCGGCCACCTGGCCCTGGCGCTCTCGGGCCGGGTGCTGCACGCCGAGGACCGACGGGTGCTCGGCGCCTTCGCCGCCCAGGCCGCCGTCGTCCTGGAACGCCAGCGGCTCGTCGGCGAAGCGGAGGAAGCCCGCAAGCTGGCCGAGGGCAACAAGATCCGCACCTCGCTGCTCGCCGCCGTCAGCCACGACCTGCGCACCCCGCTCGCGAGCATCAAGGCATCCGTCTCCTCGCTCCGCTCCGACGACGTCGAGTGGTCCGAAGGGGACCGGGCCGAGCTCCTGGCCGGCATCGAGGAGGGGGCCGACCGCCTGGACCACCTCGTCGGCAACCTCCTCGACATGTCACGCCTCCAGACCGGAACCGTCACCCCGCTCGTCCGGGCCGTCGACCTCGACGAGGTCGTGCCCATGGCGCTCTGCGGAGTCCCGGACGGCAGCGTCGAGCTGGACGTCCCCGAGACGCTGCCCATGGTCGAGGTCGACAAGGGGTTCCTGGAGCGCGTCGTGGCCAACGTCGTCGAGAACGCCGTGAAGTACAGCCCCGCCGGCGTCCCCGTCGCCGTCACCGCGAGCGTCCTCGGAGGCCGGGTCGAGCTGCGGGTCGTGGACCGCGGTCCCGGTGTCCCCGACGCGGGCAAGGACGGCATCTTCGAGCCCTTCCAGCGCTTCGGCGACGCCCCCCGGGGCTCCGGAGTGGGCCTCGGCCTCGCCGTCGCACGCGGTTTCGCGGAGTCCATGGGCGGCACGCTCGATGCGGAGGACACTCCCGGCGGCGGCCTCACCATGGTGCTCACCCTGCGGGCCGCGCGGGGCGGGCCACCGCGCTCCACGGCCGACCTCCCGGCGCGCTCCGTGACCTGACCGCCTCCCGCAGCCCCGTGCGAACCCCACCGACACCCCCCGCCCCGCAGAAGGAAGGCCCCCATGACCCGGGTACTCGTGGTCGACGACGAGCCCCAGATCGTCCGCGCCCTGGTGATCAACCTCAAGGCACGCACGTACGAGGTCGACGCCGCACCCGACGGTGCCACCGCCCTCCGGCTCGCCGCCGACCGCCACCCCGACGTCGTCGTCCTCGACCTCGGCCTCCCGGACATGGACGGCGTCGAGGTCATCAAGCACCTCCGGGCCTGGACACGGGTGCCGATCCTGGTCCTCTCGGCCCGACAGACCTCCGACGAGAAGGTCGAGGCCCTGGACGCGGGGGCCGACGACTACGTGACCAAGCCCTTCGGCATGGACGAACTGCTCGCCCGACTGCGCGCGGCCGTGCGCCGGGCCGAGCCGGTCGGCGGCACGGGGGAGGAGGTCGTGATCGCGACGGAGGGCTTCTCCGTCGACCTGGCGGCGAAGAAGGTCCACCGCGACGGCCGGGACGTCCGGCTCACCCCCACCGAGTGGCACCTCCTGGAGGTCCTGGTCCGCAACAGCGGCCGGCTCGTCAGCCAGAAGCAGCTCCTCCAGGAGGTCTGGGGACCTTCGTACGGGACGGAGACCAACTACCTGCGGGTGTACATGGCACAGCTGCGGCGCAAGCTGGAGCGCGACCCCTCGCACCCGCGCCACTTCGTCACCGAAGCGGGCATGGGATACCGCTTCGAACGGTGAAGCGGGTGCCGTGGGAGAAGCCGGTCCGGGCCGCTTCCGGTGGCAGCGGGGGCCGGTAGGCTTTCTGTATGAGTGCTGCACCGCGTACAGAGAAGCCGGTCGGAAGATTCCGCCGGATGCTCGACCGGCTCTCCTCCTCCCCCGAGGACCTGGAGTCGGAGGAGCTCCAGGAGGACGCCGAGGCGTCGGGATGCACGCGGATCTGTGACTGCTCCGACCGCCAGATCGTCAAGGTGACTGGTACCTTGCGCACGGTCACGCTGCGTCCCCGGGCGGGTGTGCCCGCGCTGGAGGCCGAGCTCTTCGACGGCACGGCACCGCTCGACGTCGTCTGGCTCGGCCGCCGCTCCATCGTGGGCATCGAGCCCGGCCGCAAGCTGATCGCCTCCGGCCGGATCTCCATGAGCCACGGCCGGCGGGTCCTCTTCAACCCCAAATACGAGCTCCGACCGCTCGGACAGGAGTAGCCGGTGACGTCCCTCGACAAGCCGACCGCACACCGGTCGACCCCGGACCAGGACGCCCAGGCCGACAAGGCCGTGACCGAGGCCGCGCTCTTCGAGGCGTTCGGAGGCCTGCGGGGCATGGTCGAGACGGTTCTGCCGGGCCTGCTGTTCGTCACGATCTTCACGATCAACAAGGACCTGCACGTCTCGGCGATCGCCGCCCTTGCCGTCTCGCTGGTCCTGGTGGCCGTCCGGCTGATCCGCAGGGACACCGTGAAGCACGCCTTCAGCGGTGTCTTCGGCGTCGCCTTCGGCGTGGTCTTCGCGATGATGACCGGCAATGCCAAGGACTTCTACCTGCCCGGCATGTTGTACACCCTGGGCCTCGCCCTCGCGTACATCATCACGGCACTTGCCGGGGTCCCCCTCATCGGTCTGATCCTCGGACCGGTCTTCAAGGAGAACCTCTCCTGGCGCACCCGCAACCCGGGCCGCAAGAAGGCCTACACCAAGGCGAGTTGGGCCTGGGGTCTGATTCTGCTCGGCAAGTGCGCGATCCTCTTCCCGATGTACTGGTGGGCCGACACCACCAAGTTCGGTTGGGTGCTGGTCGCGCTGAAGATCCCGCCCTTCCTGCTCGCGGTCTACCTCACCTGGCTCTTCCTGGCGAAGGCCCCGGTGCCCATCGACGTCTTCGCCGAGATGGAGGCGGAGGAGCAGGCCGAGAAGGAGCGCAAGGCGGCAGCCGCCGCCGCACGGACCCACCCGGAGGCCTGAAGACCGGAGCGCGGGACGACATGAAGAAGGGGGTCCCGGCGCCGTCACGGCACCGGGACCCCCCTCCTCACGCGTACCCCCTGCGCGGCCCCGGGCCGCAAGGCGCCGGACTCCCCGCACCCGCTCCTCCGGGACCCGGAACGCACGGCCGGGGCGCACGGCCGGGGCGTCAGGACTCCGAATCGACCTCGCGGCGGACCTGCAGCAGGTCCTCCAACTGTTCCTCGCGGGCCTGCGCCGCCACGAACAGCAGCTCGTCACCGGCCTCGAGCGTCTCCTCGGGGCTCGGCGTGAGCACCCGGGAACCGCGGATGATCGTCACCAGCGAGGTGTCCTGGGGCCAGGCCACCTCCCCGACCTGGGTGCCGGTGACCGCCGACTCCGGCGGGAGCGTCAGCTCGACCAGGTTCGCGTCACCGTGGCTGAAGCGCAGCAGTCGGACCAGATCGCCGACGCTCACCGCCTCCTCGACCAGGGCCGACATCAGACGCGGCGTCGAGACGGCGACGTCCACGCCCCAGGCCTCGCTGAACAGCCACTCGTTCTTCGGGTTGTTCACCCGGGCGACCACGCGCGGCACGCCGTACTCGGTCTTCGCGAGCAGCGAGACCACCAGGTTCACCTTGTCGTCACCGGTCGCCGCGATCACCACGTTGCAGCGCTGCAACGCCGCCTCGTCGAGCGAGGTGATCTCACAGGCGTCGGCCAACAGCCACTCCGCCTGGGGCACCCGCTCCACCGAGATGGCGGTCGGCGCCTTGTCGACCAGCAGGACCTCGTGGCCGTTCTCCAACAGCTCGCCGGCGATGGAGCGGCCCACCGCACCCGCGCCCGCAATAGCGACACGCATCAGTGACCGCCCTCCTCGGGACCTTCGGCGAAGGCCGCCTCGACCTTCGCGATCTCCTCCGTACGCATCATCACGTGGACCAGGTCACCCTCCTGCAGCACCGTCTGCGAGGTCGGCAGAATCGCTTCGCCCAGTCGGGTGAGGAAGGCGACGCGCACGCCGGTCTCCTCCTGGAGCCGGCTCACCTTGTGACCGATCCACGCCGGGGAGGTGTGGACCTCGGCGAGCTGGACCGCGCCGCTCGGGTCGCGCCACAGCGGCTCCGCGCCGGACGGCAGCAGCCGGCGCAGCATCTGGTCGGCGGTCCAGCGGACCGTCGCGACCGTCGGAATGCCGAGGCGCTGGTAGACCTCGGCCCGTCGCGGGTCGTAGATCCGTGCGGCCACGTTCTCGATGCCGAACATCTCGCGCGCGACCCGCGCCGCGATGATGTTCGAGTTGTCGCCGCTGCTCACCGCGGCGAAGGCACCGGCCTCCTCGATGCCCGCCTCACGCAACGTGTCCTGATCGAAACCCACGCCCGTGACGCGACGGCCGCCGAAACCCGACCCCAGACGACGGAAAGCCGTCGGGTCCTGGTCCACGACCGCGACGGTGTGCCCCTGCTGTTCGAGGGTCTGCGCGAGAGCGGCTCCCACTCGCCCGCAGCCCATGATGACGACGTGCACGTCCCCTTACCCCGCACTCCTGATCGTCTTGCTGACCTGCGAAAACACCCTGCTCACAACTTTCTTCGCCCGATGCGCCCGGGCCGCGGCGGGCGACGCCCTGCCGGGTCGCCCGGTCCGAGCTTAAGCGTCAACGCTGGCGGGGACCGCATCCGAGGTGGTACTCAGGGAGATTCGGTGTGCTTCGGGGGTGCCGGTGCGCGTGGCTCTTTTCGAACGCTTACGATCCTCTGCGTGTCCAAACTGACCGACGTGCCCAAACGGATCCTGATCGGGCGGGCCCTGCGCAGCGACAAGCTCGGCGAGACCCTTCTCCCGAAGCGGATCGCCCTTCCCGTCTTCGCCTCCGATCCGCTGTCCTCGGTGGCGTACGCACCGGGCGAGGTGCTGCTCGTCCTCTCCGTCGCCGGCCTGTCGGCCTACCACTTCAGCCCGTGGATCGCGCTCGCGGTCGTGGTCCTGATGTTCACGGTGGTCGCCTCCTACCGGCAGAACGTGCACGCCTACCCGAGCGGCGGTGGTGACTACGAGGTCGCCACCACCAACCTCGGCGCCAAGGCAGGACTCACCGTCGCGAGCGCACTGCTCGTCGACTACGTGCTCACCGTCGCCGTCTCGATCGCCTCCGGCATCGAGAACCTCGGCTCCGCCGTACCGTTCGTCGTCGAGCACAAGGTGGCCTCGGCGATCGCCGTCATCGTCCTCCTCACCCTCATGAACCTGAGGGGGGTGAAGGAGTCGGGCAGTCTCTTCGCCATCCCCACGTACGTCTTCGTCTTCGGCGTCTTCGTCATGATCATCTGGGGGGCGTGGCGCGGCCTCGTCCTCGACGAGACCATGAAGGCCCCCACCGCCGACTTCGAGATCAAGCCCGAACACCCGGGCATGGCCGGCTTCGCACTGGTCTTCCTGCTGCTGCGCGCGTTCTCCTCCGGCTGTGCCGCCCTCACCGGGGTCGAGGCCATCTCCAACGGCGTCCCCGCCTTCCGCAAGCCCAAGTCGAAGAACGCCGCCACCACGCTCGCCCTCATGGGCGGCCTGGCCGTCACCATGTTCTGCGGCATCATCTTCCTGGCCATGGCCACCGACGTCCGGATGGCCGAGAAGCCCGCCCAGGACCTGTTCCTGAACGGCACGCCGGTCGGCGAGGGATACGTCCAGGACCCGGTCATCTCCCAGGTAGCCGCCGCGGTCTTCGGCGACGGGACGTTCTTCTTCGTCGTCCTCGCCGCCGCCACCGCACTCGTCCTCTTCCTGGCGGCCAACACCGCGTACAACGGCTTCCCGCTCCTCGGCTCGATCCTCGCCCAGGACCGCTACCTGCCGCGCCAGCTGCACACCCGCGGCGACCGCCTCGCCTTCTCCAACGGCATCGTGCTCCTCGCCGGCGCGGCCGCGCTCCTGGTGTGGGTCTACGGGGCCGACTCGACCCGTCTGATCCAGCTCTACATCGTCGGCGTCTTCGTCTCCTTCACCCTCAGCCAGATCGGCATGGTCCGGCACTGGAACCGCCACCTGCGGACCGAGAAGTCACCGGCGAAGCGCCGCCACATGATCCGCTCCCGCGCGATCAACACCTTCGGCGCCTTCTTCACCGGCCTCGTCCTCGTCGTCGTCCTCGCCACCAAGTTCACCCACGGGGCCTGGGTCGCCCTGCTCGGCATGGTGATCTTCTACGTGACGATGACCGCCATCCGACGGCACTACGACTCCGTCGCGGCCGAGATCGCCGCCGCGGAGGAGCGCCCCGACGAGTACGTGCGCCCCTCCCGGGTCCGCTCCCTCGTCCTCGTCTCCAAGCTCCACAAGCCCACCCTGCGCGCCCTCGCCTACGCCAAGCTCATGCACGCGGGCGAGCTGGAGGCCCTCACCGTCAACGTCGACCCGGCGGAGACCAAGGCGCTCAAGGCGGAATGGGAGCGGCGGGGCATCAACGTCCCGCTGAAGATCCTCGACTCGCCGTACCGCGAGATCACCCGCCCGGTCATCGAGTACGTCAAGAACCTCCGCAAGGAGAGTCCGCGCGACGCCGTCTCCGTCTACATCCCCGAGTACGTCGTCGGCCACTGGTACGAGCACCTGCTGCACAACCAGAGCGCCCTACGGCTCAAGGGCCGGCTCCTCTTCACCCCCGGCGTGATGGTGACCTCCGTCCCCTACCAGCTCCAGTCCTCCGAAGCCGCCAGGAAGCGGGCCAGGAAGCGCCAGGAGTGGAACGCGCCGGGCTCGGTCCGTCGCGGTCCGGTGGAGAAGCGGCAGAAGGAACCCACCGCGAAGAGCAACTAGACTGGTGGGCTGCCGTGCACGCGGCAGCCCGCACTTCTGACCACCCCGTTTCCTCCCCCCTCGTCTGGAGCTCCCCGCCATGCAGAACACCCCTGTCGCGTCCTTGGTCGGGGAGGAGTACGAGGTCGAGGTCGGCCCGGTGGCCCACGGCGGCCATTGCATCGCCCGTACGGAGGCGGGCCGGGTCCTCTTCGTCCGCCATGCGCTGCCCGGCGAACGGGTCCGGGTGCGGGTGACCGAGGGCGAGGAGACCTCCCGCTTCCTGCGCGCCGACGCCATCGAGGTCCTCGACGCCTCCAAGGACCGCGTCGAGGCCCCCTGCCCCTTCGCCGGCCCCGGCAAGTGCGGCGGTTGCGACTGGCAGCACGCCAAGCCGGGGGCCCAGCGCCGCCTCAAGGGCGAGGTCATCGCCGAGCAGCTGCTGCGGCTCGCCGGACTCACCCCCGAAGAGGCCGGCTGGGACGGCACCGTCATGCCCGCCGAGGGCGACAAGCTCCCCGCGGGCGAGGTTCCGCAGTGGCGCACCCGCGTCCAGTACGCCGTCGACGCCGAGGGCCACGCGGGGCTCCGCAAGCACCGCTCCCACGAGGTCGAGGTCATCGACCACTGCATGATCGCCGCCCCCGGCGTCTCCGAGCTCGGCATCGAGAAGCGCACCTGGGAGGGCATGGCCGCCATCGAAGCCATCGCCGCGTCCGGCTCCCACGACCGCCAGGTCATCCTCACCCCGCGCCCCGGCGCCCGCCTGCCGCTCGTCGAACTGGACAAGCCGGTCTCCGTGCTCCGCGTCGACGAGAAGGACGGCGGCGTCCACCGCGTCCACGGCCGCGCCTTCGTCCGGGAGCGTGCCGACGACCGCACCTACCGGGTCGGCAGCGGAGGCTTCTGGCAGGTCCACCCGAAGGCGGCACAGACCCTCATGCTCGCCGTCATGCAGGGCCTCACCCCGCGCAAGGGTGAGACGGCCCTCGACCTCTACTGCGGGGTCGGCCTCTTCGCCGGTGCCCTCGCCGACCGCGTCGGCGACCAGGGAGCCGTCCTCGGCATCGAGTCCGGCAAGCGCGCGGTGGAGGACGCCCGGCACAACCTGGCCGGCTTCCCGCGCGTCCGCATCGAACAGGGCAAGGTCGAATCGGTCCTCCCGCGCACCGGCATCACCGACGTCGACCTCATCGTCCTCGACCCGCCCCGCGCGGGCGCGGGCAAGCAGACCGTCCACCACCTGGCCGGCCTGGGCGCCCGCCGCATCGCCTACGTCGCCTGCGACCCGGCGGCCCTGGCCCGCGACATCGCCTACTTCGCCGAACGCAACTACCGGGTGCGCACGCTGCGCGCCTTCGACTTGTTCCCGATGACCCACCACGTGGAGTGCGTGGCGATCCTTGAGCCCGCCTCAAAGGGCTCCTGACCTGCTTTTTCTTCGGGTGTGCGTTATGGGCCTTGCGTGCGTTAGGTGCGATATCTTGACGCACATTCGACGCACATGACGCACGTTTGATGCACGGACGGCCCGGTTTCTGATAGGTCGTCATGCGCGTTTGGCGACCGCCGGGTGGAGCCCTCGGCTGTGAGGCTGTGGGCATCTTGAGGCGGCCGGGGCACTGGCTGCGGAACTGTTGGCCGACCCTGCCTCATCCGCTTCTCGGTAGTGACGTTCTGTGACGCTCGATGGAGTGCCCGGTCCGCTTTATGTCAGGGGCCGTAGGGGCTCCAGTGCCCGAGAGAGGGCCTGAGGCCGTCGGCTCGTGGTTCGGGGACGTCGGGCAGTCGGGGCGGTGTGCGCAGGGGGTCGAGGCGCTCCACGTGTGCTGCTGCCCAGTCGATCCATGCTTCGGCTTTGGTTCTGGTCTGCCCCGGCGGCATGGTCTCGACTCGGGTGCGTACGGCGCTCACGTACTCCGCGAGTCGGGTGGCGTGGCGCGGTACGCCTCGGCGTACTGGATGCGCGCTTCTTCCATGGCTGCTTCCCAGCGGATGCGCTTCTGGCGGGTCGCTTCGATCTCGTCGAGACGTCTGCGTTCGGCGGCTTCGCCGCGAAGCGTGACCTCCTGGAACGTCGTTTTAGATGACTGTCGAGGGCATGCCATTTAACGGGCTGCAGTCGGCAACGAAGCACCCGTACTGATCGTGAGTGCGGCGGCACCGGCCTCGCACGGGCCTGCGACCTGGTGAGGCGCGGCATACGCGCCCGCGTGGTCGAGCGCTCGGATCGCCTCTTCCCGGGTTCGCGGGGAAAGAGCCTGTAGCTGCGCACCCAGGGGGTCTTCGCCTTCGCGGGCGTCGTACGGGAGCGACCGCGTGTGGATTCAGCGCAAGACCGGGAAGGGGTCTGTACGGTCGGCCGGACAGTCTCCCACGTGATCATCAACGCCCGGTTTTCCGCCATCGACCCCGCTCAGCCCACCGCCGACGAAATTGGCCCCGTCCAACACGCCTGGGCCACAGCGAGCACCAACAGCCCTCAATGACCTACGAGAACCGCGACAGCCGAGCGCAACCGAAACCCCTACGAATCGCCGCGACTGTTCCCCGTCGGGATCACCTGGCCCTAGGGGCCCCTTAGGGGTTAGCCCGAGCCCTGCGCCCTCCATAGCGTGCAGCCCTGGTCAGGGCAATTGCCCACCCAACGACGAAGTGACGGGGTTGTATGAACAGCGTCAGCGTGCTGATCAGCGGGGCCGGGCCGACCGGTCTGGCCCTCGGGCTGGAACTGGCCCGCCGGGGCGTACCGGTGCGGATCATCGACAAGGAGCAGAGTTTCACGACCGCCTCGCGCGGCAAGGCCGGCATCCAGCCGCGCACCCTGGAGGTGTTCTACGACCTCGGAGTCATCGACAAAGTGCTGGCGTCCGGTACGCAGCGGCTGCCGTTCCGGCGCTACCGCCGTGACCGGCTGATCAACGAGACCATCCCGTACCTGGGCAACGCGCCCACGCAGGGCGAGCCGTTTCGCCGGCTGCACTTCATGCCGCAGTCGCGGGTCGAGGAGATTCTCCGGGAGCGGCTGGCCGAGTACGGCGTCGTGGTCGAACTGGGCACCGAACTAGTGGAGTTCGACCAGCCGGGTCCGGACCGGGTGACGGCCGCCCTGGCGACCGCGCAGGGCACCGAGCAGGTGTCGGCCGCCTACCTCGTCGGTTGCGACGGGGGCCGCAGCCTGGTGCGCAAGCGACTCGGCATCTCCTTCGAGGGGTTCACCGAGGCGGAGAAGCAACTGATCGTCGGGGACGTCGAGATCGACGGACTCGCGCCCGACGCCTGGTACCAGTGGCTGGACCTCGACCTCGGTGTGGTCATGCTGTGTCCGCTCAGCGGCACGCGCTCCTGGCAGATCCAGGCCACGCCCCCCGTCGACGCGGACGGCCGGCCCATGGAGCCGTCGGTGGAGGCCCTCCAGCGGGCCGTCGACCGGGCCACGGGCATGCCGATCCGGGTCCATGACGCGACATGGCTGTCGACCTCGCGGATCAACGTACGCATGGCCGACCGGCTGCGGGTGGGCCGGGTGTTCCTGGCCGGGGACGCCGCGCACGTCCACCCCGTGCTCGGGGCGCTGGGCGCCAACACCGGCGTGCAGGACGCCTACAACCTCGGCTGGAAGCTCGCGCTGGTCCTCGCCGGGGCGGCACCGGAGCTGCTCGACACCTACCAGGAGGAGCGGCTCCCGGTGGCGCGCTGGACGCTGGACACCAGCGTGGCCAGCACCAGGGCCGTGTTCGAGGAGATGACCGGCGGCACCGGCGGCGCTGAGGCCGGCCTCACCCAGGAGACCCTCCAGCTCGGGCTGGAGTACCGGGCCAGTTCGCTCAGCCGCGCCACGCTCGCCGACACCGGCGGCGTCCAGGCCGGCGACCGCGCCCCGGATTCGGTGTGCCTGGACATGGCCGGCCGGCTCGTCCGGCTGTTCGACGTGTTCCGCGGCCCGCACTTCATGCTGCTCGGCTTCGGCGCCGACTGCGAGGCGGCTCTGCGCGAGGTGGCGTCCGCCCGCCCGGACGACCTCAGGACCTGTCTGCTCGGCGAACGGCCGGCGGCCTACGGACTGCGCGCCGACGCGCTGGTCCTCGTCCGCCCGGACGGCTACATCGGGCTCACCGCGCCGGCGGGGGACAGCGCGGCGGTGCTCGGGTACCTCGGCTCGCTGCTCGGCGGCGCGGTGTCCGCCGCCACCGCCTGATCAGGCCACACACGGAAAGGAGAGTGCAGATGGTCTACCGCCCCGACTACTTCCGGCCGCCGGACCTGGAGGCGCAGTGGGACCTCATCGAGGAGTACCCACTGGGCCTGATGGCGCTGTCGGTGGAGGGCCGGCCCGCCGCCGTCCACATCCCGTTCGTGCTCGACCGGCACGCCTGGCCTTACGGCAAGCTGCGCGGGCACCTCTCGCGCGGCAACCCGATCTGTGAGGCGCTCGCCGGAAACGTCGAGGTGGTGGTGGCGTTCCTGGGCCCCAGCGCCTACATCTCGCCCGACCACTACGCCTCGCAGCCGCACTTCCCCACCTGGGCCTATGCGGCCGTGCACGTCACGGGGCGACCGCGGCTGCTGGACGAGGTGCGCACCATGCGCCAGTTGGACGATCTGATCGAGGATCAGGAGAGCCGGCTCGCGCCGAAGCAGCCCTGGTCGCTGCCGCGCCGGGCGAGCGCGCTGTTCGACGAGTATCTGCGGCTCATCCAGGGGTTCGAGATCCCGATCGGGCGCATCGACGGCGTGTACAAGCTTGGCCAGAACAAGTCCCCGGCTGAGATGGCCTCCCAGGCGAGGGCCTTCCGGGAGCGTGGCACGGACAGCATGGACCGGCTGGCTGATTACATCGAGCGGCACAACAACCTGCCCCCGCAGGAGCCCGGCCACGGCCCGGCGGAGCCGGCGGACCCGGCGGGCTGAGTCGGCGTACGACGGCAGACGACGACGGCGCCGCCTCTTCGGAGGCGGCGCCGTCGTCGTTATTGTCACTTCTGGGGGGCGACCCCGGCCAGGCCGTGGCGCAGCAGGGCGTAGGCGTGGTCGGCGTCGGCGACCGCCTCGGGGTAGACCTCGCCCGCGGACCGGCCGGCGACGATGCGCTGCCAGTTCACCGACGCCAGGATGCGCTCCGTGGCGATGACCTGGCCGGCCAGCAGGGCGGCCGTGATCTCGCGGTCCGAGTCGAGGGCGTCGACCAGGGTCCGGGCCAGCGTCTCTTCTGCCTGGGCCAGGTACTGGCTGACGCGCGCCACCAGGCTCGGCGTGGAGTACACGAGGTGGTGGAAGTCCAGGACGCCTTGGTCGTCGTTGAGCCCCGTGATGGGGTCCCGGGCCGCCAGCCCGTCCAGGAAGTGCTGGTGCAGGGCGTCGATTGCGGACACTCCCGGCGGCCGCTCCGCCACGACGGTGCTGCTCACCGTCTGGTGGTCGGCGAACCGGTGGACGACCAGGTCTTCCTTGGTGGGGAAGTACTTGAACAGGGTGGGTTTGGACACCTCGGCCAGGGCCGCGATGTCAACGACCGAGACCTGGTCGAACCCGTGCTCCAGGAAGAGCGTGATCGCCGTGTCGGAGATCGTCTCTCGCGTTCGCTGTTTCTTGCGCTCCCGCAAGCCCATCGGCGCATTCACCAGGCCATCCTAACACATCCCCTTACCCAGGCAATCAGGTAACCGAGTCTGTGAATTGACTTGGTTAAGAAATCTGCTCTAGTGTCCGCCAGCGGAAGACGGACGGGCCGGATCGAGCACCGCCCGCTGTGAGGGAAGGACATCAGGACATGGCACAGGCAACAGCGGCCTCCACCGAGAGGTCGGTGCGCTACCGGTGGTGGGGGCTGGGGGTGATCGCCCTGGCTCAGCTGATGGTCATGCTGGACATGACCATCGTGAACATCGCCCTCCCGTGGGCCCAGCAGGACACCGGGATGTCGGACGCGAGCCGGCAGTGGGTGGTCACCGCCTACACCCTCGCCTTCGGTGCCCTGCTGCTGCTCGGCGGACGGGTCGGCGATCTCGTGGGCCGCAGGCGCGCCTTCGTGGCTGGCGCCGTCGGCTTCGCTGTCGCCTCGGTGGCGGGCGGCGCCGCGCCGAACGCCGAGGTGCTCGTCGGAGCCCGCGCGGCGCAGGGCGTGTTCGCCGCGCTGCTCGTGCCCTCGACCCTGGCCATGCTCGCCACCACCTTCACCGAACCGCGCGAACGCGCCAAGGCGTTCGGTGTCTTCAGCTCGGTCGCCAGCGCCGGTGGCGCCATCGGCCTGCTGGGCGGCGGCGTGATCACCGAGTACCTCGACTGGCGCTGGTGCTTCTACGTCAACGTGCCGATCGGTGTGGCCGTGGTGGCCGGGGCCTTGCTGCTGCTGCCGGCGATGCCGGCCAACCGCCAGCGCGTGGATGTCCCCGGCGCGGTGCTCTCCGCCTGCGGCATGCTCGCCCTCGTCTACGCCTTCGACCAGGCGGCAACCCATAGCTGGACCTCGCCCCGCGTCCTCGGCTGCCTCGCCGCCGCCCTGGTCCTGCTCGCCGCGTTCGGCCTCACCCAGGCCAAGGGGCCGGCTCCACTGCTCCCGCTGCGGCTGGTCGCCGACCGCAACCGGGCGGGAGCGAGCCTGACCATCGCCCTGGCCATGGTCAGCCTCTTCGGCCTGTTCCTGATCCTCACCTACCAGTTGCAGGTGGTGATGGACTTCTCGCCGCTGCGCACGGGCCTGGCGATCCTGCCGGCGACCGTGGCGACGGTGCTCACCTCCACCCAGATCGCCGCTCGGCTGGTGCCGCGCGTACCACTGCGCCTGCTGGTGGTGCCGGGCCTGCTCATCGCCATGCTGGGCCTGCTCAACCTCGGCCGGCTCACCCCCGACAGCTCTTACGCCTCGACCCTGATGCCCACCCAGATCCTGCTCGGCATCGGTGTCGGACTGGTGATCTCGCCCTGCATCGGCGCCGCCACCTACCGCGTGCCGCCGCAGGAGGTGGGTGTGGTGTCGGCCTTCGTGAGCACCTCACAGCAACTGGGCGGCTCCATCGGCACGGCACTGCTCAACGCCATCGCCACCAGTGTGACGGCCGACCGGCTCGCGGCCGGCAGCCGCG
The DNA here is from genome assembly GCF_042743065.1 of Streptomyces sp. NPDC058872. Lineage (NCBI taxonomy): Bacteria > Bacillati > Actinomycetota > Actinomycetes > Kitasatosporales > Streptomycetaceae > Streptomyces > Streptomyces sp. NPDC058872. The sequence continues at coordinate 18,011 of NZ_JBHYMK010000071.1, read as the reverse complement.
ATGAGCGGGCCGTGACCGAGGCGACCGTCCACGGCTACGCCGTCGCGAGCCTGTGGGCTGCGGGCATCACCGCCCTCGCCGCGGTCGTCGCGGGCCTGCTGATCACCATCGATCTGCGCAAGCCCGCACAGGCTCCCCCGGAGCCCGCGCGGGCCGCGGAAGGCGATCTGGCGCCCAGCAGCTGACCCACCACCAGAACCAGCAGCCGCCAGGTGACCTCCCCCGGCCCAGTGGCTGCTCCGGCCGCCCGCCGGGAGTCAGCCGACGGACCCGGTGGGCGGCCCCTATCAGGCCCCTAGACCCCCTCTCCTTGCCGTGGATCGGCTTCGGCCCGCCAGGGCGTACGTAGGCTCAGCACGACCCGCGAACGGCCCGGAGCCGTCATTTTCGAGGATGTGCCCATGCTTCAGGATTCAGCCCCTCTGGAACTCGACGACGCGTTCATGCAGGACCCCCACTCCGTGTACACACGGCTCAACGCCGAAGGCTCGGCGCACCGGGTGATGATGCCTCCCGGGGTTCCCGTGTGCGGCGGACTGCCGGTCTGGCTGATCACCGGATACGAGGAAGTGCGCTCGGCGCTGGCGGATCCCCGGCTGAGCACCGACCTCAACAGGACGGACCGGCTGTTCGCGCAGAACGAGCCCGACCGCAACAAGCGCGGCGCCTTCTCCTCCGCCCTCGCCACCCACATGCTGCACTCGGACCCGCCGGACCACACCCGGCTGCGCAAGCTGGTGAACAAGGCATTCACCAGCCGCGCCATCGAAAAGCTCCGGCCGGAGATCGAGCAGATCACGGGCCAACTGCTAGCCGCCCTCCCGGACGACGACCCGGTGGACCTGCTGGACGCGTTCGCGTTCCCGCTGCCGATCCGGGTGATCTGCCTGCTGCTGGGCGTGCCGCTGGAGGAGCAGGAGAACTTCAAGTCCTGGTCCAAGGCGCTCGTCTCCGGCGACTCGCCGGCCTCGACCGCCGCCGCCTCGGCCGCGATGATCGAGTACCTCGGCGACCTCATCGAACGCAAGCGACGTACACCCACCGACGACGTGCTCGCCGCGCTGGTCTCGGCCCGTGACGTCGACGACCGGCTCACCGAGACCGAACTGGTCTCCATGGCCTTCCTGTTGTTCATCGGGGGCCACGAGACCACCGTCAACACCCTCGGCAACGGCACGATGCACCTGATGCGGAACCTGGACCAATGGGAGGCGCTGCGCCAGGACCGCTCCCTGCTGCCCGGCGCTGTGGAGGAGTTCCTGCGGCTGGAGAGCCCGCTGAAGCACGCCACCTTCCGGTGTGCCACACAGGACCTGCGCATCGGCGACACCGAGATCCCGGCCGGCGACTTCGTGCTGCTCGCCCTGGCCTCCGCCAACCGGGATCCGGAGCGCTTCGGCGATCCGCACACCCTGGACGTCCGCAGGCCCACCGGCGGCCATGTCGCCTTCGGGCACGGAATCCACTACTGTCTCGGGGCGCCCCTGGCGAGGATGGAGGCGCAGATCGCGTTCGGCGCGCTGCTCGACACCTTCCCCGCCATGCGGCTCGCGGTCGACCCCGAGGACGTGCGGTGGCGCACCAGCACGCTCATCCGTGGGCTCCACTCACTGCCGATGCGGCTGAACCGCCCATAGTGTCCAGGCCCTGGGGAAGTTCGTCTCGGCGGGACAGGTTGAGCTTGCGCAGGACACGTGTCATGTGCTGCTCGACCGTGCTGACCGTGATGAACAGCCGCCGGGCGATCTCCCGGTTGGTGTGACCCTCCGAGGCGAGGGCGGCGACCCGCAGCTCGGCCTCGGACAGTACGTCGTGCACCTGTTCGGAGGCCTCGTGCCCGGCGGCACAGCCCCGGCCGTCGGCCGACCGCTCCGCATCGGGGAGCAGGCTCTGGCTGAGCGGCTTGGCATGGCACTTCTTTGCCATCCGGTACGCACGCCGGACGATCACCCGGGCCCGGTTGGACTGCCCCAGCAGATGGTAGACACGGCCCAGATCGCCCAGGGCGTGTGCCAGCAGCAGGTCGCAGCCGGAGCCCTGGAGTTCGTCCACGGCCTCCCGCAGCGCCCGTAGCCGCTGCCGGGGCTCCATCGTCGAGGCCAGCAGACGCAGGGCGTTGCCGTGCACCCGGGGACTGCCCTTGTGCCGGGCCAGTTCCTCCCGCAGATACGTCACGGCCTGGTCCGTCTCGCCCAGGCGCAGCCGGGCCTCGGCCACGCCGGTACGCCACGGGATGAGCGTGGTGTCGGCTACCCCCCAGCTCACCAGGGCCTTGCCGCACGCCAGGAAGTCGCCGAGAGCGGCCTGAAGACGCCCGGTGGCCAGATGGAACTGGCCTCGGGCGTACAGGTAGTGCTGGCCGAACAGAGTCTGGAAGACCGCCTCGGGCACCGGCTGGCCGAGCCGGGTCCGCGCCTCGTCGTACCGGCCCATCGCGGTCAGCGCGTATATCGAACTCGCCAGCGGCAGGCCGACGCTGAGCCCCCAGCCCCGTGACGACATCCGGGACAGCGCCAGGTCGCTGTGCCGCTCGGCCTCCAGCAGCCGGCCCTGCCGGATGAGGTTCGCCGCCCGTAGGGAGGACAGCAGCGCGTCCCAGGTCGGGATGTTGCGCTCGCGGGCCGCCTCCAGCAGCGTGGTGCACCACGCGTCGACCTGCTCGGTGCGGTCGGCGTAGAACAGCGTCATCAGCGCCAGCGGGATGGTCTCAAGCGTCGGCGTCAGACTGGACATCTCCAGCACATGAGCGGCGCCGACCACCGCCGGCTCGGGTTCGCCGCCCCGCAGCACGACGGACAGGGCGGTGGCCGCGTGCAGTCGCGGCTGTGCGGCGATCGCGGCTGGGGCGATCTCGTCGGCGACGTCGGGGGACACATCGCCGAACATGCGCCGGTGGAACGGCGGGCACAGTACGGACAGCCACCGCTGCAACACCCGCACCTCGGCCACACCCTCCTCGTCGGGGTCATCGGCCAGCTGCCGGTCGACCAGCTCGAGCACCTCCGCGGCCTCGTCCACGTAGCCGTGCCAGACCAGGTTCTTGATCAGGGACATCGCGCCCGACGTGGCCGTGAGATGCCCGGCCTGGAGCGCCTCCTTCAGTTCCGGGAGCCTGCGCATGGCCTTGGCCGGGTCGACCTGCCAGGCGGACAGCGTGCGCTGGAACAGGATGGACGCCCGCAGCGGGCCGTCCGGGCAGATGGCGTGGGCCAGGTCGAACAGCTGCATCGCCTTCGGGAACTCGTCGTGGGCAAGCGCGTCGTCTGCGGCTTCCCGAAGTAGTGGGGGTGCCCAGGATTCCGCGATACCTCCCGCCGTCACGATGTGTTCGGCCACCGTGGCCGGATGCGCGCCGTTGTCGTGCAGCAGTACGGCGGCCCGCCCGTGCAGCCGGGCCCGTTCCTCGGCGGACACCTCGCCTCCCAGCACCGTGTGCATCCTCGGGTGGCGGAAGCCCGAGCCCACCAGCAGTCCCGCCTGGGTCAGTTCCTGAAGGTGCCGGGTGGGCGGGTTGGTGCTGTCCCGGTCGGGCAGCACCGCCAGCGTGTCCGGCCCCAGCACCGCCAGGTGCCGGGCGAGATCGGCCGCGGGCGCGCTGACCCGGTGGACACAGTCGACCACCGCGGAGTCGAACACCTCCCCGGCGACCGGACGTAACGCGGTCGGGTCCATGCCATGCGTGGCGTTGCGCGCGTCCTCGATCAGCGCCTGCATCAGCAGCGGGCTGCCCCCGCTCGCCGCGTGGAACTCCGCTGCGCCGGCCTCGTCGGCGGGCACGCCCAGCCGGTCGGTGAGTAGCAGCCGGATGTCGCCGACGGTCAGCGGGCCGATCCGCAGTCGGTGGAAACCGGGCTGCCGGGCGAACTCGGCACGCGCGGTGGCGTACGGCGGCAGGGCCTGCGGCCGGTCGGTGAACACCATCAGGACCCGGGAGTCGACCATGCGGCGGGCGAGATGGCCGAGCCAGCCCAGCGACTCGGGGTCGGCATCGTGGATGTCGTCGACGGCGAGGACCAGGGGATGCTCGTCGGCCAATTCCATTACGGCGGCGCAGAATTCACCCGTCGATTTGTCGCGTTCGCCTTCCGTCGCCCGGGTGACCGACGCAAGGCTCCGGCCGACGGCTGCGAGCGTGTTACTCGTACGCTGTGAAGCTCCTTTGAATCTCTCTGTGCGCCATAGGAGTTGGTGGGCGACCCCCCATGCGTTGGCGCGTTCCCGCGGAGAGCAGGCCGCTCTCAGGATGAGGGATCCGGATTTCGCCGCTCTCTGGGTGAATTCGCGGAGGAGGGCGGTCTTGCCGACCCCCACAGGGCCACTGACCAGGGCGATCGGACCCGCTCCGCAGTCGCGTGCGGTCAGCAGGTCATGCAATTGGGTGAGTTGTATGTCCCGTCCGACGATGGACATCCGCAGGATGCTCCCTATGGTGCCGAGGCTTCGGTATGACTTCAGTCATCCTGCAACTTCAGAGAGTCCGTCGGAGGTTCAGTGATCACCGTCACAGCGATTTGGCGCAAGTGTGACCGTCGAAAAAACTAATTCAGCCAACTTCGAGAACCAGGGCAATTTTACGCCTTGGGGTTCTTCAAGTGGTCGTAAAAAATGCGGCCCGGGGCCCCGGGCCGCACATCTCGGACACGTCCGCGTCGTCAGGCGGCGAGCGGCTCCGGCAGCGGCCGGGCGTGCAGGACGTCGAGCCGGGACACCGCACGCGTCACCACGACGTACAGCCGGTGCAGTCCGCGCGGCTCGGACTCGACGATGGCGGTCGGCTCCACCACGACGACATGGTCGTACTCCAGGCCCTTGACGACCGTCGCGGGCAGCACGGTCACCCGGGTGGCCGTGCCGACCTCCTCGGCCGTCGCCGTCTCGATGCCCGCCCTGCGCAGGGCCGCCGAGGTGGCGGCGACCGCGTCGTCGGCGGCGATGACGGCGACCGACCCCTCGCGGTCGAGGGCGGCACGGACCGCGGACACGGTGGCGGACGCCAGATCGTTGACCGCGCTGACCGTCAACTCGCCGTCGTGGCGCAGCGAGCGGGCCGGCGGCACGTCCACGCCGAGGGCGCCCACCAGCCGGTTGGCCAGCTTCATGACCGCGGCGGGGACACGGAAGCCGGTGGTCAGCGGGACGACCGTGGCCTGCGCCTTGCCCAGGTGCGTCAGCTGCTCCTGCCAGGTCCGCGCCGACCAGGGTGCCGTCGCCTGGGCCAGGTCGCCGAGCACCGTGATGGAGCCGAACGCGCTGCGCCGGGCGATCGCCCGGCACTGCATCGGCGACAGGTCCTGGGCCTCGTCCACGACCACGTGGCCGTAGCCCTCGGGGCGCTCGATGAGCCCCGCGACCTCGTCCAGCAGCAGCATGTCCTCGACCGACCAGGTGGCGCTCTTCTCCGACCGCGGAGGCTTCGCCCACAGCAGGGCCCGCTGCTCGGCGGTGTCGAACACCCCGTCCGTCGCGGCCTCCATCACCGCCGGATCGCTCAGCAGCGTGGCCACGACCTCCTCCGGCCGTGCCACCGGCCACGCCGCCTCCAGCAGCGCGGCGACCGGCTTCGAACGGCCGATCTTGCGCGCCCAGGTCACGCTCTTCGGGCCGGCCCGCCGCTCGGCCTGCTGCTGGATCAGCGTGACCACCCGCGAACGCACATGCTCGCGGCCGATCCCGTACGGCACCCCCATGCCCCGCACCTCGTCGATGACCCGGGCCAGGTCGTACGAGTCCACCCGCCAGCGGTACGAGCCGTCGGTGACCGCGATGGACTCCTCCGGGTGCCTCACCCGGGCGTACAGCGCGCGCTCAAGGACGGTGGCCATACGGTCGCTGTGCTTCAGGACGCTGACGTCCTCGGAGTCCGCCCGCCGCACCGGGTGCCGTGCGACGACGTCCTCCACCGTCAGCTGGGCGATGTCGATCTCGCCCAGCGACGGCAGCACCTCGGAGATGTAGCGGAGGAAGGTGCGGTTCGGGCCGATGATCAGCAGGCCGCTGCGCTGCAGCCGCTCGGGGAACGTGTAGAGGAGATATGCGGCGCGGTGCAGGCCGACGGCGGTCTTGCCGCTGCCCGGGGCGCCCTGCACACAGACCGACTCGTTCAGCTCGCTGCGGACCAGGTTGTCCTGTTCCGGCTGGATGGTGGCGACGATGTCGCGCATCGGGCCGAGGCGGGGCCGCTCGATCTCGGCGGCGACGATCGCGCTCGCCGCGTCGCCGTCGTCGCCGCCGTCGTCGCGGGCGTGGTCGAGGTGCTCGTCCTCAAGTCCGGTGAGGTCCTCGGGAGCGCCGTGGCTCCACGGCGCCCACCCGAAGCGCCGCCGCACCGCGACGCCGCGCGGCTCCAGGGCGCTCGCCTGGTAGTAGGTGCGGGAGACCGGCGCACGCCAGTCGATCACCAGGGGCGGTGCGGCCGGGTGTTCCGAGACCCGCCTGCGGCCGATGTAGTACCGCTGCCGCCGGTGGTCCCCCGCCTCCTCGGTGTCCTCGAAGTCGAGCCGGCCGAAGAACAGCGGGCTGTCGGGCTCCTCCGCCATCTGCCGTGCGCGGGTGCGCAGGTAGCGGCCGAGCGCCTCGGCGCTCGCGCCGTCACCCGACACGTCCTCGCCCGCGACGACCTGGTACTGGGCATCGTCCACCTGCCGGGTCATCGCCTCGCGGCACACCGTGACGTACGCACGCTCCAGGGCCAGCTCGTCGTCGAGTCCGACGGCCTCCTGGGTGCCGTACGTGTCCTGGACGTGTGACGTCATCGATCGACCTTTCCGAAGTGACGGCCTTGCGCGCCGCCCGACGAGACCGGACGGCGAGTTCCGGGTCCCAGCATAACTGAACCCGGTTAATAGACTGGCTGAGTTGTGTTATTGCTGGCCGGATACCGGCGGCCCGTTACCGCCTGGCCGCGATCAGTGCGCCCAACACCGCAGCGCGGACCAGATGACCGGGGGCGTACAGCTCCTTGCCGATCCACAGTGGGGGGTGGTGTTCGGCGTCCAGGCCGTGCTTCAGGAGGAAGGCGCAGCCCCGGTGTACGGCCTGGGCCGACTTCTCGGAGCGGGCGTCGCCGTCGGTGGTGAGTTCCAGCAGGGTGCGTACCGCGTAGGCGGTCTCCTCTGGGGTGCCGTCCCAGCGGCCCCAGGAGCCGTCCTCGTGCTGCCGGTGCAGGAGCCAGTCGACGGAGCTGCCGAGGGCTTCGGCCGAGGCCGGGCCGGCGTACCGGTGCAGGGCCAGGGCGCAGCGCATCGTCGCGAAGTAGGGCGAGGCGTGCCACTTGTCGGACCAGCTGCCGTCCGGCCCCTGGCGGTCGCGCAGCCACGACGCGATCCGGGCGACGGCGTCCCGGTACCGGTCCCCCTCAGCAGGACCGTCGGCCAGGTGGCAGCCCAGCGCCTCCAGGATGTGCGCGTTGGTGGTCGTGGACGGCTCGTGCTCCGGGATGGTGGACATGAAGTGGCTGCCCGCGTCGTACTGCCACAGGTAATCCGGCTCCTGCGGCGCCCCCAGGCGGGCCAGGGCCGTCAGGACGATCGCGCTGGTCTCCGCCTCGTACGCGAACCCCGGCGCGGTCGGCGCCCCGGACCGGCCGACGTCACCCGGCAGCTCCTTCAGCAGCGGAGCGAGCACCTCACGCTCCACCCCCGCCGTTGCCAGGGTTCCGGCGATCCACGCCCGCTCGTAGTACACGATCGAGGTCATCGCGGCGACCGCGCCGGATCCCCGCTCCTGGGCCTGCCGCAGGAAGCACACCGAGGGGTGCGCGGTGTCGGCCGGCTCCCGCGGGCCGAGCCAGGCGGCGGTCGCGGCAGCGGAACAGCCGACGACCCCGTCGACCGGCTCCATCTCGGCGCCGCCGACGGCCGCCTGGCCCACGATCTCCAGATAGTGACCGGCGAGCGGGTTGCGCCAGGCACCCACGCGCAGCCCACGCAGCGCCTCGTCGGTCAGCCCGTGCGGCAGCGCCAGCGGCTGCACCGGTCCGTCCCCGAGGACGGCGAACCGGGCGTTGATCCCCTCCACCAGAGCGGGGATGACCATGAAGAACACGACCGTCGACGGCACCGGCTCCTCGGCGCTGCGCGCCACCAGCGCGGCCGCCGCCGCGAGCCCCCGCCGCGCGGCCTCGACGAGCGCCGCGGGCGGCAGCGGCAACTCGCCGCCCTCCCGGCCCAGCACGGCCAGCAGCGCCTCCGTCGCGCTCAGTGTCGGCACGAGGGCGTACCCGCCGGGGCCGCCCCAACTGCCGTCGGACCGCTGCTCGTCGAGGAGATACCGGACCCGGGCGGCGTCCCCGTCCAGCCACGGGGCCAGCGACACCAGCCGGGCCGTCTCGTACACCGAGGGACCCAGCGCGCCGGTCGGGTCGTCCAGCACCCGCTCGACCAGCTCGGCGACGAGCCTGTCGAGGTCCACGCCCGTGGGCGCGCTCATGCGGGGAGCTCCTCGGAGACGGTGATGCTGTCGACGAGCAGCGACGACGGCAGCGTCGCCGGGTCGGGGTCGCCCGGCAGGACCGGGCCGCCGGGGCTGCCGATGATGATCGCCAGACAGAAGTACACGGGCTGGTCGAACAGCCAGCCCTTCGGAGTGGTGTCCTGCGGGGTCAGCTTCAGGTACTCGCGGCCGTCCAGGTACCAGGTGATCGAGTTGGGGCCGCGCCGCCAGACCGCCGAGTAGGTGTGGAAGTCCGCGCTGAGCGGGCTGCCGTCCTCCGTGGTCGTACGGGCGCCCATGCCCAGGGACGGGATCTGGTGGCACTCGGGGGAGTGGACGGCACCCCACACCGAGTCCGGCTCGGAGCCGAGCGCCTCCAGGACGTCGATCTCCCCGGCCCGGTACCACGCCTGCACCGGGTCCTCGTCGCCCCGGTGCCGCAATTGCGTGCCCCAGGCCCACAGCGCGCAGTCCAGGCCCGGACCCGCTGCGGTCTTCACCCGGGCGTCCAGGCGCAGCGCGCCGCCGGGCCGCGGCACGAAGTCCTCGCGCCGGGTCTCCAGCCACGCCGCCCGGTACTCCCCGTCCTCGTGCGTGGCGGTGATCCGCAGGTGCCCGGCGCCGTCGAGGCCGACGTTCGCGGGGTCGTCTGTGTGGAACTCGATGCCGGCGCCGAACGGCTGCCCGGTGACGACCTGCCACAGGGCGGGGTCGGGCGGGGACCCGGCCGGGCCCTCGAACGTGTCCTGCCACAGGACCTTCCACGACGGCGGCGCGGTCGCGGCGGCCGGGGCGGTGGCGTGCTTCTGGTTCACGGTCTCCATGTCTTTCTCGGGCTCCGTCTTCCTCAGTTGCCCGGGGCCGACGGTGCGGCGGCGTCCGGATCGAGATGCTCGGCCATGGCGAGCGGGGTGGGATGGGCGAACAGGTCGGCCAGGCGCACAGGCACACCCAGCGTCTTCTCGATGCGCTGCACGAGCTGCGCGCCGAGCAGCGAATGCCCGCCGCTGTCGAAGAAGTTGGCGTGCGGGCCGAGGTCGGTCCGACCGAGCGTGCTCTGCCACAGGGCGAGCAGCCGCCCGGCCGTCCCCGACTGCGCCTCGGGCGAGGCCTCTTCCGCCCCCGCGGCCGCACTGCGCTCGGAGCGGCGCTGCTCGGCGAGGCGGGTCAGCGCGAGATGGTCTCGCTTCTCGTTGGCGGTGGTCGGCAGCGACTCCAGCACGACGATCTCCTGGGGTACGGCGGCGGAGGGCAGCAGGGACCGGGCATGGGCCGTCAGTCCGGCGGTGTCCACCTCGGCCACGCCGTCCCCTCCCTCCGCTCCTTGCGCCGGTTCCACGAACGCGACCAGGGCGGCGTCCGGCCCTCCGCGCCCCACCACGACGACGGCGACGTCCCGTACGTCCGTACGGTCGAGCAGCACCGCCTCCACCTCGCCCAGTTCGATCCGGTGGCCGCGCAGCTTGATCTGGCGGTCGGTCCGGCCCAGCAGCTCGACGCTGCCGTCGGGCCGCAGCCGGGCCAGGTCGCCGGTGCGGTAGTGGCGCCCGTACGCGGGATGGTCGCGGAAGCGGTCCGCCGTCAGCTCGGGGCGGTCGTGGTAGCCCAGCGCGACGCCCGCCCCGGCGATGCACAGCTCGCCCTGCACACCGACCGGCAGCTCCCGGCCGTCCGGGTCGACGACGAACACCTGGGTGTCGGCGATCGGACGGCCCACGTCCACGCGGACCACCTCGTCCGGCACCGGCCCCGAGGTGGACCAGATGGTCGTCTCGGAGGGGCCGTACACATTGAGCAGTGAGCCGCCCGAGGCGGCCAGCGTGCGGGCCAGCGCCGGCGGCAGCGGCTCCCCGCCGCAGACCAGGCGCCGACCGGCGAGCTGTCCGTCCGCCGCATCGGCGACGACCCGCCAGGTCGTCGGGGTGGCCTGCACGATGCCGACGTCGTGCGCGACGACCTCGGCGAGCAGGGCGCGGCCGTCGGTGCGGGCCTCGTCGGAGGCCACGACCAGCCGTCCGCCGCACACCAGCGGCAGAAACAGCTCCAGGGCGGAGATGTCGAAGGCGAAGGTCGTCAGCCACAGCACGGCGTCGTCCGCGGTGACCTTCAGCTCCTCGGCGAAGTGCTGGACCACGTTGGCGAGGCTGCGGTGGCCGACCAGGGTGCCCTTCGGCTTCCCCGTCGAGCCGGACGTGTAGATCAGGTAGGCACAGCAGTCCGGATCGGGGCCGCCCGCACCGGGGTCCGGCAGCGGGCCGGAGCCGTCCCGCGCGAGCGGCTCCAGCGGAACGACCCGCGCCCGGACCCCCTCGGGCAGCTCCACGCCCGGCGCCGTGAGCACCGCCTGCGCGCCGGAGTCCTCCAGGACGTACGCCAGGCGCCGCACGGGGTGCTCCGGATCGACGGGCAGATACACCGCTCCGGCCAGCCACACCCCGAGGGCCGCGGCCGCGAGTTCGGGACCCCGGGGCGCGGCGAGCGCGACGATGTCACCGGCCCTCACCCCGGCGTCCGCCAGGACGTCCCGGGTGTGCTCGGCGGCCCGCCACAGCTCGGCGTACGTCGTGCTGCGACCGTCGCCCACGACCGCTGGCGCGGACGGCGTCAGCGCCACCCGCTTCCGCACCGTCGCGAGCACGCTGGGCGGATCCACCGGGCGCGCGGTGTCGTTGCTCGCGGCCAGCACGGCGAGGTCGGAGGGCCCGGCCAGCGGCAGTTCGCCCATCGGCCGGTCCGGCCCCTCCGCGGCCGCGAGCAGCAGCGCCTCGAAGCGTTCGAGCAGCCCCTGTACGTCGGCCCGGTCCAGCACCTGCGTGTAGTACGCGGCCCGAACGGTCACCTTGTCCGCCGAGGACAGGAAGAAGAACTCCAGGTCGAACTTGCTGAAGCCGTTCTCCACGGGGAGCCTGCGGGCCGTGGTGTCGCCGAGGGGGAAGCTCGTACGGCCGTCGTGCGGAACGTAGTTGAACAGATGGCGGAAGACGGTGTTGCGCCAGGAGGCGCCGCCGTCCCTGCGCAGTTCCGGCAGCAGGACGTCGACCGGCACATCGGCGTGGGCGACCGCCCCGAGGAACGCGTCGCGGGCGGTCCGCACCAGGTCGCGGAAGCCGCCGCCGAGGTCGACGGGTATGCGCAGCGGCAGGGTGTTGACGTGGTAGCCGACGGCCCTGGACGCCTCGCGCGCCCGGACGTTGACCGGGGTGCCCACCACCAGGTCGGGACCCGCGCCGTGCCGGGCCAGCAGTAGGCCGTACGCGGCCAGCAGCACCACCGCCTCCGGCGCGCGCAGCTCCTTCTGCAGCCGGCGCAGTACCTCGGTCGCCCGCGGGGACAGGTCGGCCGTGATCTGGTCACCGGTGAGGGTCGGCTCGGGAAGATCCTCGCTGCCGCACCACAGGGCGAGGCCCGCGGCGTCGGCCCCGGCCAGCTGCCCGCGCCAGTACTCCACGGCAGCCGCGCGGGGAGCGGGCTCCCGGTACGGCGGCTGCGCGGCCAGCAGCTCCGCGGGTGGCGTGGCACCGGCCGCTAGTGCCGTGTACCCGGCGGTGAACTCCTCCAGCAGGACCGCGCCGGAGACCGTGTCGAAGACCAGGTGGTGGACGGCGAGACAGAACGCGTCGCCGTCCGCGCACCTCACCCGCGCGGCCCGCACCAGCGGCCGCCCGTCGATGTCGAAGGGACGCGCGATGAACTCCCCGACGACAGCGGCGACCTCACCCGGCTCCGCCGCCAGCTGCTCGGCCTCGATCCGCAGGGCAGCGGGGTCGAGCACCTCCTTGACGAGGCCCGCCTGCTCCTGCCGGAACATCGTGCGCAGCGCCTCGTGCCGGCGCAGCAGCAGATCGACCGTGCCCTGGAGTGCCGGGCCGAGCAGCGGCCCGTCGGCCTGAAGGGCGACGGAGAGGTTGTTGACCCCTTTGACGGGCACCAGCTCGTCCAGGAGCCAGAGGGCGTGCTCCTTGCTGTCGGCCGGGCGGGACCGGACTTCCGTTGCTTCTGGCATTCCTACCGTTCCGTGGGTTCGCGGGAATTCGCGGTGGCGCGTACGTACGGGATTCGCGCGTACGGGACTTGCGCGTACGTGACTTCTCAGGCGGGCCTGTCCGCGCCGAGCAGCTCGGTCACCGTGCGGGTGACACCGGGGTCGCGCAGCAGGTCGACGTGCGGGACGTCGACGCGCAGTTCCCGGCCCACGACGATGTCCTGGCCGGCCGCGCGGGAGCCGTTCAGACCGCTCGTGGGCGACGAGGACGTGACGACGACGGCCTCCCGCCACGCGGGCAGAGGGTCGATGTCCGCGGCCGCGATCAGATAGCCGACGAACGACGCGAAGACCGCGGTGATCTCCTCCGTCCGCTTGGCGTCCAGTTCCAACCGGTCGAAGGCGGGCTTGGCGGTACGCCGGTACACGTCGAGGAGTTCGGCGCCCAACGCGGCCATCGTCGTGTGCTGCTCGTGCGCCCGCCGCGCCTCGTCCGCCGCCTGCGCGGTCTCCTCGGCACTCAGCAGGGCGGACATGGAGTCGAGGACCTTGTAGAACTGCGAGTACAGGGTCAGCGGGCCGGACTGCTCGGGGTCGAACAGCACCAGCGCGGGCGCCTGTTCCTGCCGGGCGGCGAGGCGGTGCGCGATCGCGCCCGCGTAGACGCCGCCGACACAGAAGCCGAACACCGCGCGGACCGGGCGACCGTCGGCCGCCACCTCCTCCAGCCACCGCTCGACGGGGTCGGCATCGCCGGCACCGGTCCCGGCCTCCTGGGGAATCGTCTCCCAGATCGAGCAGGGCAGCAGGTCACCCAGACCCGAGGCCAGATCGGTGAAGCGGCCCTCGGCCCGGCCGGTGGCGTCGAAGTCCACGGCGAGCACGAGCTCGTGCGCGTCCGCGTTGCCGAGAACCCGCCACGTCTGCGGATCGGTCATGGTTCGGGATCCCCCATGGTCTGTGGAAAACACTGCGTTCGGTTCGGTGGAAAACGGTGAACTCACGTTCGTGGAGAACGGTGAATGCACGTCCGAGGACGGTGGATTCGTGTTCGGGGACGGTGAATTCGCGTCCGTGAAATACGGAGAATGCGCGGTCACGCTAACTTCGCCTCCTGGCTCGGATAACCCCTAGCCGACCCCTGCGACCCCCAGCCGTGTGGCCAGCACCTCGGCGACCGCGTCGGTCTGCTCCGAGACGTAGAAGTGACCGCCGCCGAAGACCCGCAGGTCGCACGGGCCGGTGGTGTGCTCCTGCCAGGCCCGGGCCTCCTCCACGGTGGTCTTCGGGTCGTTGTCGCCGGTCAGCGCGACGACGGGGCAGCCGACGGCCGCGCCCGGCGCGCTGCGGTAGCGCTCGATCGCCTTGTAGTCGGCCCGCAGGGACGGCAGGAACATCCGGACGATGTCCTCGTCGTCCAGCGCCGCCTGCGCGGTGCCGTCCAGGGCGCGGATCTCCCGCAGCAGCGCGTCGTCGCCCTTGCGGTGCAGGTCCTCGCTGCGGTGCCGGGAGGGGGCCCGGCGCCCCGACACGAACAGGGACACGGGCGTCACGCCCGCCCGCTGCTCCAGCCGCGCGGCCACCTCGAAGGCGACGGACGCGCCCATGCTGTGCCCGAACAGGGCGAGCGGGCGGTCGGTGCCGACGGCCTCGACGACCGCGTCGAACGCGGCGTCGGCCAGCTCGTGCAGGTCCTCGAAGGCGGGCTCCCGATGCCGGTCCTGACGGCCGGGATACTGCACGGCCACCACGTCCAGCCGCCCGGCGAGCGCCAGGGACAGCGCGTGGAAGGACGTGGCCGAGCCGCCGGCGTGCGGGAAGCACACCAGGGTGACACCGTCGGCGGGCGCCGGCTGGTAGCGGCGGATCCAGGGGCTCTCGATGGGTGTGGTACGTGTGGGGGTCATGACGCGGTCCTCTTCATTTCCTCGTGCAGGTGCGCGGCGAGCTCTGCCGGCGTGGGGTGGTCGTAGATCAGCGTGGGCGGCAGGTCGAGGCCTGTGACCTTGGTGAGCCGGGCGCTCAACTCGACGGCCGTCAGCGAGGCGAACCCGGCCTCCAAGAAGTCCTGTTCGGCTGGCAGCGCGTGCGGGTCGGCGTGCCCGAGCACCGCGGACGCGGCCGACCGCAACGCCTCCAGCAGCAGCGCCGGTCGCTCGTCCTCGGACGCCTCGGCCAGGGCCCGCGCCAGGTCCCCGTCGTCCTTGGACGGCTGGGCGTCCTCCGGCGCGTCCGCGGCGGCGGGGGCGCGGCTGTGGTCCCACGCCGACAACAGCGACAGCACCGCGTTCAGGGAGTCGGCCTCACGGGCGAAGTCGACGTCGAGCAGCGCGGCCAGAGCAGCGACGTCCCGGCTGCCGACAGCGCGCCAGAACCGCCGCTCCAGGTCGCTGCCGCCGGCTGGCGCCTGCTGCGGCCCCGACGGCAGCCAGTACGCCGTGCGCTGGAAGGCGTACGTCGGCAGCTCGACCGTACGGGCGCCGGTCGGGGCGAACACCACCGCCCAGTCCGGGGACACACCGTGGACGTTCAGTTCGGCGACGGCCGTGGCCAGCGCCCGGGCGTCGGCGCGGTCGCGCCGCTGGACGGGCACCACCAGCGCCTGACCGCCGAGGCACTCCCGGGCCATAGCGGCCAGCACCGCGTCCGGGCCGACCTCGACGTATGCGGTGACGCCCTCCTTCTCCAGATGCGTCAGCTGATCGGCGAAACGCACTGCCTCCCGCGCGTGCCGCACCCAGTAGCCGGGGTCCTGGAGCAGCCCGTCCGACGCCGTCTCGCCGGTGACGTCGGAGACGACCGGGACGCGCGGCGCCCGGTACGACACCTCGCGCGCGACCGCCGCGAACTCGTCGAGCACCGGATCCAGCAGCGGCGAGTGGAAGGCGTGACTGACCCGCAGCCGCCGGGTCCTGCGGCCCAGACCCTTGAAGTGTGCGACGATCTCCTCGACCGCGCCCTCACGGCCTGACACGACCACGGCCGACGGCCCGTTGACCGCGGCCACCCCCACCTCGTGCGTCCGGACGGACAGTAGCGGCAGCACCTCGTCCTCGGCCGCCTGCAGCGAGGCCATGGCCCCACCCGCGGGCAGCGACTGCATCAGCCGGCCACGGGCCGCCACGAGCCGCGCCGCGTCGGGCAGGTCGAAGACCCCGGCGACATGGGCCGCCGCCAGCTCACCGATCGAGTGCCCCGCCAGCAGCTCGGGTCGCAGCCCCCACGCCTCAAGCAGCCGGAACAACGCCACCTCGACGGCGAACAGCGCGGGCTGGGCGTACTCGGTGCGGTCCAGCAGCTCCGCCTCCGGGGAGCCGGACTCCGCGAACACCACCTCGGCCAGGGGTCGTTCCAGCACCGGTCCGAACTGCGCGCAGACCTCGTCGAACGCCGCCGCGAACACCTCGAACGAGGCGTACAGCTCCCGGCACATCCCGGGCCGCTGGGTACCCTGCCCCGAGAACAGGAAGGCGACCTTGTGACCGCCCGCGGCGGCACCCGTCACCACGGACGGCGAGCCCTCGCCACGGGCCAGCGCCTCCAGCGCCGCGAGCCGCTCCGCCGGGTCGTCGCCGAGCACCGCACCCCGGTACGCGAACGAGGACCGGGTCGTGGCCAGCGACAGCCCGACCTGCGCGGCAGTCAGCTCCGGCCGCTCCTGTACGAAGTCCCGCAGCAGGGCGGCCTGGGCGCGCAGGGCTTCCGGACTCCTGCCGGACAGCACCCACGGCGGAGCGACGAACCCGCCCGGCTCGCCCTCCTCGGTCCCGGCCTCGTCCGGCGCGGCATGCTCCAGGACAACATGGGCGTTGGTCCCGCTGATCCCGAAGGACGACACGGCCGCTCGCCGGGCACGGCCGGTCTCCGGCCACTCGGTGGTCTCCGAAAGCAGCGAGACGGCTCCGGAGTCCCAGTCGACGTGGGTGGAGGGGGTGTCGACGTGGAGGGTGCGGGGGAGGAGGCCGTGGCGCATGGCCATGACCATCTTGATGACGCCGCCGACGCCGGCGGCGGCCTGGGTGTGGCCGATGTTGGACTTCAACGAGCCGAGCCACAGCGGCTGTTCGGGGTTGTGGTCCTGGCCGTAGGTGGCCAGGAGGGCCTGGGCCTCGATGGGGTCGCCGAGGGTGGTGCCGGTGCCATGGGCCTCGACCACGTCAACGTCCGCTCCGGTCAGCCCCGCACTGGACAGGGCCTGGCGGATCACCCGCTGTTGCGCGGGCCCGTTCGGGGCGGTGAGGCCGTTGCTCGCGCCGTCCTGGTTCACCGCGCTCCCCCGCACCACCGCCAGCACCGGGTGGCCGTTGCGCCGCGCGTCCGACAGCCGCTCCAGCAGCACGACGCCAGCGCCCTCGCCCCAGCCCGTGCCGTCCGCGGAGTCCGCGAACGCCTTGCACCGCCCGTCGCGGGCCAGCCCCCGCTGCCGGCTGAACCCGATGAACGTACCGGGCGTGGTCATCACGGTCACGCCGCCCGCGAGCGCCAGCGAGCACTCGCCGTTGCGCAGCGACTGCGCGGCCAGATGGAGGGCCACCAGCGAGGAGGAACAGGCCGTGTCGACCGTGATGGCCGGGCCTTCCAGAGCCAGGTGGTACGCCACCCGGCCAGAGGCGATGCTGCCGGAACTGCCGTTGCCGAGGAACGCCTCCAGCCCCTCCGGTACCTCGGTGACCTGCGTGCCGTAGTCGTGGTACATGACGCCGGCGAAGACGCCCGTACGGCTGCCCCGCAGGGTCCGCGGGTCGATGCCGGCCCGTTCCACGGCCTCCCAGGAGGTCTCCAGGAGCAGGCGCTGCTGGGGGTCCATGGCGAGGGCCTCGCGGGGAGAGATCCCGAAGAAGCCCGCGTCGAACTCGGCAGCGTCGTAAAGGAATCCGCCTTCCACCGCGTACGTCGTGCCGGGGTGGTCCGGGTCCGGGTGGTACAGCGCCTCCGTGTCCCAGCCCCGGTCGGCGGGGAACCCGGAGATCGCGTCGCCGCCGGAGCGCACCAGCCGCCACAGGTCCTCCGGAGTGCGCACCCCGCCCGGATAACGGCAGGCCATGGCTACGACGGCCACCGCGTCCTTGTCGGGGTCCAGGCCGCTGCGCCGAGCCGGGCCAGCCTCGGTGCCGGGCTCGTCACCGAGGGCCTCGGTGACCAGATACCGGGCCAGTTCGACCGGGCTCGGGTGATCGAACACCAGCGTGGCGGGCAGCCGCAGTTCGGTGGCCGAGGCCAGCCGGTTGCGCAGCTCGATGCCCGTCAGCGAGTCGAAACCCAGGTCTCTGAAGCTGAGTTCCGCCTCGACTTCCCCGGCGCCGGCGTACCCCAGGATCCCTGCGGTGTGCTCCCGCACCAGGCCGAGCACGAACGCCATCCGCTCGGCCGGCTCCAACTCGCCCAGCCGGGCGGCCAGGGACCGGCCCTGCGGTTCGGATCCCTCCCGGGCGGCGGCGCGGCGCACCTGCCGGCGGACCAGCCCGCGCAGCAACGCCGGCACGGGCTCCTCCGCGCCGAGGGAACGCCGCAGCGCCGCCACGTCGAGCCGGATCGGCAGCAGGTGCGGCTCGCCCGCCGCGCAGGCCGCGTCCAGCAGTCGCAGCGCCTCGTTGCTGGA
>NZ_JBHYMK010000070.1:0-34708 GCF_042743065.1 Streptomyces sp. NPDC058872 | reverse complement strand
CGATCCCGTACCGGCCCTCCGGCGTTCCGCTACAGCCCGGCCGCCTCGGCCAGGTCCCGCTTGATCGCGGCGAGCACCTCGGCCCCGGTCGCGCGGGCCGCGGCCAGTTCGCCGGCGTCACCGACGGGGACGACGACCTCCAGGTAGCACTTGAGCTTGGGCTCGGTGCCGGACGGGCGGACGATCACCCGGGCCTTGTGGGCGCCCTCCAGGTGGTAGCGCAGCCCGTCCGTCGGCGGCAGCGACTCCGTGCCCTTCGTCAGGTCCTCGGCCGAGACGACCGTCAGACCGGCGAGGGAGGCCGGCGGACGCTCGCGGAGCGCGGCCATCGCGTTCGCGATGACGCCGAGGTCCTCGACGCGCACCGACAGCTGGTCGGTGGCGTGCAGGCCGTGCGCCACCGCCAGGTCGTCGAGCAGGTCGGTGAGGGTCCGGCCCTGCTCCTTGAGCTCCGAGGCCAGCTCGGTGACGAGCAGCGCCGCCGTGATGCCGTCCTTGTCGCGGACGCCCTCCGGGTCGACGCAGTAGCCGAGCGCCTCCTCGTAGCCGTAGCGCAGGCCGTCCACGCGGGCGATCCACTTGAAGCCGGTCAGCGTCTCCTCGTAGCCGACGCCGGCGGCCTCGGCGATCCGGCCGAGCAGCGAGGAGGACACGATCGACTCGGCGAACACGCCGGTGGCGCCCTTGTGCACCAGGTGCGCGGCGAGCAGCGCGCCCACCTCGTCGCCGCGGAGCATCCGCCAGCCGCCCTCGGCGTCCGGGGCCGGCACGGCCACGGCACAGCGGTCGGCGTCCGGGTCGTTCGCGATGACGAGGTCGGGGTCCACGGCCCGGGCGGCCTCGAAGGCCAGGTCCATGGCCCCCGGCTCCTCCGGGTTCGGGAAGGCGACCGTCGGGAAGGCCGGGTCGGGGTCGGCCTGCTCGGCGACGAGCGCGGGCGGCGGGAAGCCCGCCCGGGCGAACGCAGCCGTCAGGACGTCCTTGCCGACGCCGTGCATGGCCGTGTAGACGGTGCGCGCGGTCCTGGGGGAGCCCTGGGTCAGCACGGCGTCCGTGCGGGCCAGGTAGGCCTCCAGGACCTCGTCGCCGAGCACCTCCCAGCCGTCGTCCGGCCGCGGCACGTCGTGGAGCGACCGGACCGCGTCGATCTCGGCGGCGATCTCCGCGTCGGCGGGCGGCACGATCTGCGAGCCGTCGCCCAGGTAGACCTTGTAGCCGTTGTCGCGCGGCGGGTTGTGGCTCGCGGTCACCTCGACGCCGGCGACGGCGCCCAGGTGCCTTATGGCGTACGCGAGGACGGGGGTCGGCAGCGGACGGGGGAGCAGCGCGGCCCGCAGCCCGGCACCGGTCATCACGGCGGCGGTGTCCCGGGCGAAGTCGGCGGACTTGTAACGGGCGTCGTAGCCGATGACCACGAGGCCGCCGGTCCGGCCCTTCGCCTTCAGGTAGGCGGCCAGGCCGGCGGCGGCACGGATCACCACGGAGCGGTTCATCCGCATGGGACCGGCGCCGAGCTCGCCGCGGAGCCCGGCCGTGCCGAACTGCAGCGTGCCGCCGAAGCGGGCGGCGAGTTCGTCGGTCGTGCCGCGGTCGAGGAGCGCGGCCAGTTCCTCCCGGGTCTCCGGGTCGGGGTCCTCGGCGAGCCAGGCCTGGGCCCGGGTGAGGAGGTCGTCCTGCGTCACGGTGTGCCTTTCGGGTGTGCGGACGGGCGGGGTGGAGGGGGTGCGGGTCGTGAGCCGCCGCGCGGAGCCTTTCCCCGTCCCGCCCCCTTCCGTAACCGGGCTTCCGCCGCGGCATCCGCACGGTGCGCGTCGACCGGTCCGTGGCGCGGCGGTGTCGACGCCGGACCGCCCGCCGTCCGGAGGGGACGGCGGGCGGACCGAGCGGGGCCCGGGGGAGCCCCCCCGGAACCGGGAGCGGGCGGGGCGGGAGGACGGCCCCCGTGCGGCGGTTCCGCGTGCCCGGGAGCCCGGGAGCCCGGGGGGCGGGGGCGCGGGGCCCGGGGGCTCAGATCCGGTCCAGCACCTGCGTCAGCAGCTCGCCCATCCGGGCCGCCGAGTCGCGTCCCGCCTGGAGGACCTCCTCGTGGTTCAGCGGCTCGCCGGAGAGCCCCGCCGCCAGGTTGGTGACCAGGGAGATGCCGAGGACCTCGGCGCCGGCCTCACGGGCCGCGATGGCCTCCAGGACGGTGGACATCCCGACGAGGTCGCCGCCGAGGACGCGGACCATGTTGATCTCGGCCGGGGTCTCGTAGTGCGGGCCGGGGAACTGGACGTAGACGCCTTCCTCCAGCGTCTCGTCGACCTGCTTGCACAGGGCGCGCAGCCGCGGCGAGTACAGGTCCGTCAGGTCGACGAAGTTCGCGCCGACGATCGGGGAGGCGGCCGTCAGGTTGATGTGGTCGCTGATCAGGACCGGCTGGCCGGGGCGCATGCCCTCGCGGAGGCCCCCGCAGCCGTTGGTGAGGATGACGGTCTTGCAGCCGGCGGCGACGGCGGTGCGGACGCCGTGGGCGACGGAGGCGACGCCCCGCCCCTCGTAGAAGTGGGTGCGGCCGAGGAAGACCAGAGCGCGCTTCTCGCCGATCTTGTACGAGCGGACCTTTCCGCCGTGGCCCTCGACGACCGGCGGCGGGAAGCCCGGGAGCTCGGTCACCGGGAACTCGGCCTCGGGGGAGCCCAGGGCGTCGACGGCCGGGGCCCAGCCGGATCCCATGACCAGGGCGACGTCGTGGTTCTCGACGCCGGTCAGCTCGCGAAGACGTGCGGCAGCGGCCTCGGCGGCCTCGTACGGGGTGGCAGTTGCGTTCACTGACTCTCTCGCCTCGGGGAGGGGGGTCCGAGGGGAACCCCGGACTGATTTGGTACGCGAAGAAGCGTAGCCGGAGAATTCCTACGCGCGTAGATGACGATGCTGACGGACATGCGATCGTTGTCTTGTCGTTTCCGACGAACATGGACCCGCGGCCCCCCGGGACGGATCAACAGGGGCGTTTGCGCAGCTCCATCACGTAGTCGTGCGGGGCGCCCGCCGACTCGGCCGCATCGGCGACTTCGCCCAGGTAGCGGGCGGACGGCAAACCCCCCTCGTAGGCATTGAGCACGTACACCCAGGCCGGTTCCTCGCCGTCCAGGGTGTGCACCCGCATCCGCATCCGCCGGTAGACGTCGAGACCCACGCCCTCCCAGCGGTCCAGGGAGTCCTCGTCCATCGGCGCGATGTCGTACAGCGCCACGAAGACCTGGGAGCGCGGAGCCTCCACGATGGTGGCCAGCGCACCCTCCCAGCCCATCTGCTCCCCGCCGAAGGTCAGCCGCCAGCCGTTCAGCCAGCCGGTGCCGCGCAGCGGCGAGTGCGGTGCGCGGCGGCTCATCAGCCGTGCGTCGAGGTTGCCGGCGAAAGCGGCGTAGAGCGACATGGGACCGAGGGTACGGGAGCGCCCGGAGCGTCCGGCGAGTAATCGGGGCGGCAGCCGCACGGGGATCCGGGGCGCCGCCCCGTGCCCCTCCCGCACCCGTCGAACGTCCTGCGCACGCCCTTTTGCACCCCCTTGAGGGGCCCCGGCGCGAGACCGCGCCGGACGTGCGGGAGAATGGGGTACGCACTTGAAGCGTGCGGGACAATGGCGTACGCACTGCATCCCAGCGGGGGGACCCCCCGGCAGAACGAGAGCGCGAGGCGTAGATCCCAGTGACCCGGATCGTGATCATCGGCGGCGGACCCGGCGGATACGAGGCGGCCCTGGTGGGCGCCCAACTCGGCGCGGAGGTGACCGTCGTCGATTGCGACGGCCTCGGCGGCGCGTCCGTCCTGACCGACTGCGTCCCCTCGAAGACCCTGATCGCCACCGCCGAGGTGATGACCACCTTCGACTCCTCCTACGAGGAGCTGGGCATCATCGTCGCGGACGACACGCCGCACATCGAGCAGGCCGCCCGGGTCGTCGGCGTGGACCTCGGCAAGGTGAACCGACGGGTGAAGCGCCTGGCGCTCGCCCAGTCCCACGACATCACCGCCTCCGTGACCCGGGCCGGCGCCCGGGTGCTGCGCGGTCGCGGCCGGCTCTCCGGCCAGCAGGCCGTGGACGGCTCCCGCCAGGTGGTCGTCACCGCCGCCGACGGCTCCGAGGAGACGCTCACCGCCGACGCGGTCCTGATCGCGACCGGCGCCCACCCGCGCGAGGTGCCGGACGCCAAGCCGGACGGCGAGCGCATCCTCAACTGGACCCAGGTCTACGACCTCAAGGAGCTCCCCGAGGAGCTCATCGTGGTCGGCTCCGGCGTCACCGGTGCCGAGTTCGCCGGCGCCTACCAGGCGCTCGGCTCGCGGGTCACCCTGGTCTCCTCCCGCGACCGGGTCCTCCCGGGCGAGGACCCGGACGCCGCCGCCGTCCTGGAGGACGTCTTCCGGCGCCGCGGCATGAACGTCATGGCCCGTTCCCGCGCCGAGTCCGCGAAGCGGGTCGGCGACCGGGTCGAGGTCACCCTCTCGGACGGCCGGGTCATCTCCGGCACCCACTGCCTGATGGCGGTCGGCGCGATCCCGAACTCGGCCGGAATGGGGCTGGAGGAGGCGGGCGTCAAGCTGAAGGACTCCGGTCACATCTGGACCGACAAGGTCTCCCGCACGAGCGCCCCCGGCGTCTACGCGGCGGGCGACGTCACGGGGGTCTTCGCGCTCGCCTCGGTCGCCGCCATGCAGGGCCGGATCGCGATGTACCACTTCCTCGGTGACGCGGTGGCCCCGCTCAACCTGAAGACGGTCTCCTCGAACGTCTTCACCGACCCCGAGATCGCCACCGTCGGCTACACCCAGGCCGACGTGGACGCGGGCAAGATCGACGCCAAGGTGGTCAAGCTGCCGCTGCTGCGCAACCCCCGTGCGAAGATGCAGGGCATCCGGGACGGCTTCGTGAAGATCTTCTGCCGTCCGGGCACCGGCATCGTGGTCGGCGGTTGTGTCGTCGCGCCGAAGGCGAGCGAACTGATCCATCCGATCTCGATCGCGGTTGACAACAATCTGACGGTCGAACAGATCGCAAATGCTTTCACCGTGTACCCCTCTCTGTCGGGCTCGATCGCGGAAGTGGCACGGCAGTTGCACACCCGAAAGGCGACCGGCGAGGCCTGAGGCCCCGCGGCGCCCCGTCCCCCGCCTGCGGGAACGGTTCACCGACCCGGACAACCCCCGGCAAGCCGGGGCATAGAACGATCAACGGCGGGGCCTCCCATACCACGTGGAGGCCCCGTTCATGCGCATCTTCTGCAATTCGGCCCATAGCGCTGAAAAGTATCGGCCGTTCACGTTACTGTCAGTTTCGTGTTCGCTGCAGAACGTCGTCAGTTGATCCTCGAAATGGTGCGCGCCAATGGAGCCGTGTCGCTCCGCGAGCTCGCCCGCGTCGTCCAGACCTCAGAAGTGACCGTACGGAGAGACGTACGGGCCCTTGAGGCAGAAGGACTCCTCGACCGCCGTCACGGCGGTGCGGTGTTGCCGGGTGGATTCACGCGAGAATCCGGCTTCCCGCAGAAATCCCATCTCGCCACCGCAGAGAAGACGGCCATCGCCGACGTCGCCGCGAGCCTCGTCGAAGAAGGCGAGGCCGTCGTCGTCGGCGCCGGGACGACCACGCAGGAGTTGGCCCGTCGGCTCGCCCGGGTTCCCGGGCTGACCGTGGTCACCAATTCCCTGCTCGTCGCCCAGGCCCTCGCCCACGCCAACCGGGTCGAGGTCGTCATGACCGGAGGCACCCTGCGCGGTTCCAACTACGCCCTGGTGGGCAGCGGGGCCGAGCAGTCGCTCCAGGGGCTCCGGGTCTCCCGGGCCTTCCTCTCCGGCAGCGGCCTCACCGCCGAGCGCGGGCTCTCCACGTCCAACATGCTCTCCGCGAGCGTGGACCGGGCGCTCGTCCAGGCGGCGGCCGAGGTCGTGGTCCTCGCGGACCACACCAAGCTCGGCTCCGACACCATGTTCCAGACCGTGCCCACGGACGTCATCACCCGCCTGGTGACCGACGAGCCCCCGGCCCACGACGAGCGGGCCGCCACCGAGCTCCAGGCCCTCGCCGACCAGGGGGTCCAGATCGCCGTCGCGGGTACGGGCGCGGCCACCGGGCCCATCGGAGGTGAGCAGGTCCCCCCGGGCGCCCGGCCCCGCCGTGACGTGCCGCTGCCCGTCCAGCGGGGGAGGATGGCGGCCGGTCAGTTCCGTGGACCGGGTGGTGGAATGGCCGCGGAGACGATGGAGCGCACGGCCCGGGTCGCGGACATGCGCCGCCGCTGACGTCACCCGAGGGACCCTCCCCCAGGGGTCCCACGCCGATCCGGCGGTGCTCGTGCCCCCGCGGCTCAGCCCTTGAGCCCCCGTAGCGTCAGCGCGAGCAGGCGGTCCGCCAACTCCGGGTCCTCCGGACACCCTTCCGCTGCCAGCGCGATCGCGTTGGTCAGCTGCATCAGGTCGCCGATCGACACGTCGGTCCGCACCTGCCCCGCCTCCTGGGCCCGTTCGAGCAGACGCCGGCCCGCCGAGTGCAGCGGCTCGCTGCACCGGGCCAGCGCCGAACTCCGGTCGTGCGAGGCGGACATCAGTGCGTGCGCGAGCCCCCGGTACTCGCCGGCGTGGGCGATCAGCGCCCGCAGCCACTCCACCAGCGCCCGGCAGGGCGCCTCCGCCCCGGCCAGTTCCCGAGAACGGTCGAGCAGCTCCGCCAGTGCCTCCTGGAAGACCGCGTTCAGCAGCTCGGCCCGGGTGGGGAAGTGGCGGTAGAGGGTGCCGATCCCGACGCCCGCGCGGCGCGCGACCTCCTCCAGCGGCGCGTCCGCGCCCTGTTCCGCGAAGGCGGCACGGGCCGCGGCGAGCAGTCGTTCGTGGTTGCGGCGTGCATCGGCGCGCATGGCGCGGGGCCTCCCCTCGACGGAGGGCCCGCAGGCTGTTGCCTGCGGGCCCTCCGTACCGTACTGGGTGGAACTCGGCGGAGCGTCAGTCCTTGATGTCGCAGATGGTGGCGCCGGAGGTGACGGAGGCGCCGATCTCAGCGGCCAGTCCCTTGACGGTGCCCGAGCGGTGGGCGTTGAGGGGCTGCTCCATCTTCATGGCCTCCAGGACGACGATCAGGTCGCCCTCCTTGACCTCCTGGCCCTCCTCGACCGCGACCTTCACGATCGTGCCCTGCATCGGCGAGGCGAGGGTGTCGCCCGACGCGGTCGGGCCCGACTTCTTCGCCGCGCGGCGCTTCGGCTTCGCGCCGGCCGCCAGGCCGGTGCGGGCCAGGGACATGCCGAGCGACGACGGCAGGGAGACCTCGAGGCGCTTGCCGCCGACCTCGACGACGATGGTCTCGCGACCCGCCTCGTCCTCCTCGGCCTCACCACCGGCCGGGGCGAACGGCTTGATCTCGTTGACGAACTCCGTCTCGATCCACCGGGTGTGGACCCGGAACGGGTCGGCGGTGAAGTCGGGGTCGACGACGACGGCCCGGTGGAACGGGATGGCGGTGGCCATGCCCTCGACCTTGAACTCGGCCAGGGCGCGCGCCGCGCGCTGCAGCGCCTGCTCGCGGGTCGCGCCGGTGATGACCAGCTTGGCCAGGAGCGAGTCCCAGGCCGGGCCGATCACCGAGCCGGACTCGACGCCCGCGTCCAGGCGGACGCCCGGGCCGGTCGGCGCGGTGAACTGGGTGACCGTGCCGGGCGCCGGCAGGAAGTTGCGCCCCGGGTCCTCGCCGTTGATGCGGAACTCGAAGGAGTGACCCCGGATCTCCGGGTCCCCGTATCCGAGCTCCTCGCCGTCCGCGATCCGGAACATCTCGCGGACCAGGTCGATGCCGGTGACCTCCTCGGTCACCGGGTGCTCGACCTGCAGGCGCGTGTTGACCTCCAGGAAGGAGATCGTGCCGTCCAGGCCGACGAGGAACTCGACGGTGCCCGCACCGACGTACCCGGCCTCCTTGAGGATCGCCTTCGACGCCGCGTACAGCTCCGCGTTCTGGGCCTCCGTCAGGAACGGCGCCGGAGCCTCCTCCACCAGCTTCTGGTGCCGGCGCTGCAGGGAGCAGTCACGGGTGGAGACCACGACCACGTTGCCGTGCGTGTCGGCCAGGCACTGCGTCTCCACGTGCCGCGGCTTGTCCAGGTAGCGCTCCACGAAGCACTCGCCCCGGCCGAACGCCGCGACGGCCTCGCGCACCGCCGAGTCGTACAGCTCCGGAACCTCTTCCAGCGTCCGCGCGACCTTCAGGCCGCGCCCGCCGCCGCCGAACGCCGCCTTGATGGCGATCGGCAGTCCGTTCTCCTCGGCGAACGCCACGACCTCGTCCGCGCCCGAGACCGGGTCCGGGGTGCCCGCCACCAGCGGGGCACCGGCACGCTGGGCGATGTGACGGGCCGCGACCTTGTCGCCGAGGTCCCGGATCGCCTGCGGCGGCGGACCGATCCACGTCAGGCCCGCGTCCAGCACCGCCTGTGCGAACTCCGCGTTCTCCGACAGGAATCCGTAACCCGGGTGCACCGCGTCCGCACCGGAGTCCTTCGCCGCCTGCAGCACCTTGGCCATGTCCAGATAGCTGGTGGCCGGAGTGTCACCGCCCAGCGCGAACGCCTCATCGGCCGCCCGGACGTGCAGGGCGTCCCGGTCCGGATCGGCGTACACGGCAACGCTGCCGATGCCCGCGTCCCGGCACGCCCGGGCCACACGGACAGCGATTTCGCCACGGTTGGCGATGAGCACCTTGCGCACGATGGCTCCCTCCTTGAAACAAGCTGAGTTTAGGGACTGCCGACACGGCCCTTCGACCCGTCCCCAATGGTGAGCTTGCCCACACGGAGCGTGACCCCGGGCCTGCTCGGGTCGTGAATTCCCTTGTCGCACCACGGTACGCAGGGTTCCTTTACGGCACAGTAGCTCCGAGGTGTGGCGCAGGTCTCTGTTCGTGCGGCCAGGGGCTGTTCGGGTTTCTTTGTGGAGTCCCTACGAATGGCCCAATGATTCTTTGCCGGCCCGACCCCCGTAGTCCGGCACGTGCGAACCCTTGTCCGACGATTTACCGGCCAGTAGCCTTCGCGCAATCGATCGTACTGTCGGTAACAGAGGAATATCAGGGGGTGGCCGAAGTGGCCCGCAGACCGATAGCGCTCGTCACGGCCGCGGTGCTCTTCCTGGAAGCGCCCGGCATCGTCGCCGTCAACGCGGTGATGGCCGGTTTCGTGGAGGCCCAGTCGATGTCCCTGGACGGCATGGACCCCGCGGCGATGGTCGCCGGCACCTGGGGGCTCGGCATCGGCTCCGGCCTCGCCCTCCTCCTCTGCTCCCTGGTGGCCCTCCTGGCGGGCGTCCGCGACCGCCGCCCCGGCCGCTTCGGCCGTGCGCTCCTCATCGGCTGCGCGGTCGTCCACGGCCTCCTCGGCGCGGTCGCCGTCGGCCTCCTCGGCTGGGCCGCCTTCGCCTTCCTGGTGACCGTGCTCGGGCTGCTGATCCTCACCCTGGTGGCGTACGCCGAGGACGCCGACGCCCCCGGGGAGGCGCCGACGCCCGCGTAGCGACCGCGGGGTCAGGCCCAGAGGTCCGTGATCTCCACGTCCAGCTTGCGCAGGAGCCCGCGGAGCAGCGGCAGGGACAGGCCGATCACATTGCCCGGGTCGCCGTCGATGCCGTCGATGAACGGGGCCGACCGGCCGTCCAGGGTGAACGCACCCGCCACGTGCAGCGGTTCGCCGCTCGCCACGTACGCCGCGATCTCCTCGTCCGTCGGCCGGCCGAAGCGGACGACGGTGGAGGCGGTCGCCGACTCGAAGCGCTTGGCCGCCGTGTCATAGACGCAGTGACCGGTCTGGAGGATGCCGACCCGGCCGCGCATCGCCTTCCAGCGGGCGGTGGCCTCCTCGGCGTCGGCCGGCTTGCCGAGGGCCTGCTTGTCCAGCTCCAGGACCGAGTCGCAGCCGATGACCAGGGCGCCGAACACCTCGGGCCGGGCGGCGACGTGGGCGGCCTTCGCCTCCGCGAGGGCGAGTGCGAGCTCCGCCGGGGTCGGGGCGTGGACCTTGTCCTCGTCGACGCCGCTCACGATCACCTCGGGGGAGAGTCCGGCCTGCCGGAGCAGGCCGAGTCGGGCGGGAGAGGCGGAGGCGAGCACGACACGGCGCGGATCAGCAGTCATGGGGGAAGCGTAGCCAGTGCGGGGGCCGTTCCCGTCGAATCCCCGGCGCAGGGGCGTCCCCGCTCGGCCGCGGTCGGTCCGGACCGCGGCCCCTCCGGCCCGCCTCCGCACGCGAGGGGGCCTCAGCGCAGGCTGGCCACGACCATCCCCACCACCATCGCCACGGCCAGCAGCACACCCGCGCGACGGAGCATCGCCTGCATCTCGCGCATGAACTTCGGCGGCTGATTCTCCGGATCCGACCACAGCATGCTCCTGATCCTGCGACCGGAAGCGGCGGAGCGCCTGAGTACGGATACTCAACTCCACCCGCGTCGGGGGCCCCTCCGCGGAGCGCCGGCCCGTCCCCCCGGCCCCCGCGACGACGACGGGGGCCGGACCCCCGCACAAGGAGTCCGGCCCCCGCCCCCGCGACGACTACACGGGCCAGTACGACCGCGCCCAGGCCCGCGGGCCCGGCCGGTGCCGCACCGCCCGTGCGATGCGGGAGGGGTCCGACCACCCCTCCGGCACCGCCGGACCGTCGACCCCGGCGGACGCCGCCGTGGCCGCGGCCCGGGCCTGGACGACCGCCAGTGCGGCGGCCAGCTCCTCCGGGGTCGGATTTCCTCGTACGACCTTGATCATGTCGACTGCTCCTTGAGGGTCCGGAGGGTTACAGCGGGATGTTGCCGTGCTTCTTCGGGGGCAGCGACTCCCGCTTCGTGCGGAGTTGACGCAGCCCCTTCACGATCTGCGGGCGGGTGTCCGACGGCAGGATCACGCCGTCGATGTAGCCGCGCTCGGCCGCCGTGTACGGGTTCAGCAGGGTGTCCTCGTACTCCTGGATCAGCCGGGCGCGCTCCGCCTCCTGGTCCTCCGCCTCGGCGATGGTGCGCCGGTGCAGGATGTTCACCGCGCCCTGCGCGCCCATCACCGCGATCTGCGCCGTCGGCCACGCCAGGTTCAGGTCGGCGCCCAGGTGCTTGGAGCCCATGACGTCGTACGCGCCGCCGAAGGCCTTCCGGGTGATGACCGTGATCAGCGGGACCGTCGCCTCCGCGTAGGCGTAGATCAGCTTCGCGCCGCGCCGGATGATGCCGCCGTACTCCTGGTCCACGCCCGGCAGGAAGCCGGGCACGTCCACGAAGGTCAGCACCGGGATGTTGAAGGCGTCGCAGGTGCGGACGAACCGCGCGGCCTTCTCCGAGGCGTTGATGTCCAGACAACCCGCGAACTGCATCGGCTGGTTGGCGACGATCCCGACCGGGAAGCCCTCGACCCGGCCGAAGCCGGTCACGATGTTCGGCGCGAACAGCGCCTGGGTCTCCAGGAACTCGCCGTCGTCCAGGACGTGCTCGATGACCCGGTGCATGTCGTACGGCTGGTTCGCCGAGTCCGGGATCAGCGCGTCGAGCTCGCGGTCCTCGTCGTTCGCCTCGGTCTCCGCGACCTCCGGGAAGGCCGGGGGCTCGGAAAGGTTGTTCGACGGCAGGTACGACAGAAGGGACTTGACGTACTCGATCGCGTCCTTCTCGTCCCCCGACATGTGGTGCGCCACGCCCGAGGTCGAGTTGTGCGTCCGGGCGCCGCCCAGCTCCTCGAAGCCCACGTCCTCGCCGGTCACCGTCTTGATGACGTCCGGACCCGTGATGAACATGTGCGAGGTCTGGTCCACCATCACGGTGAAGTCGGTGATCGCGGGGGAGTACACCGCACCGCCCGCGCACGGACCGACGATCAGGGAGATCTGCGGGATCACCCCGGAGGCGTGGGTGTTGCGGCGGAAGATCTCGCCGTACATGCCGAGCGCGCTCACGCCCTCCTGGATGCGGGCGCCACCGGAGTCGTTGATCCCGATGACCGGGCAGCCCGTCTTCAGCGCGAAGTCCATCACCTTGATGATCTTCTGGCCGTAGGTCTCGCCGAGCGCACCGCCGAAGACCGTGAAGTCCTGGGAGAACACGGCGACCGGACGCCCGTCCACCGTGCCGTAGCCGGTGACCACGCCGTCTCCGTACGGCCGGTTCTTCTCCAGGCCGAAGTTGGTCGAGCGGTGCCGTGCCAGCTCGTCGAGCTCCACGAAGGAGCCCTCGTCGAGGAGGAGGGCGATCCGCTCGCGCGCGGTCAGCTTCCCCTTCGCGTGCTGCTTCTCCACCGCGCGCTCAGAGCCGGCGTGCGTGGCCTCGTCGATACGGCGCTTGAGGTCCGCGATCTTGCCCGCGGTCGTGTGAATGTCGATCTCGTACTGCTCTGCCGGCTCGGACATCGGGATGCGGCTCCCTGCCTGGTCACGGGGGGTTCGTTGACTACGAATGGGCTACTGCTGGCCTACTGACCCGTAGCGTATCGACGCCGATACGGTTCGGCACTGCGGTCTTTGCCACACCTAGTCTGGCTTGCATGACGTCCTCCCAAGGCTCCGGCGGGCCGTGGTCCGACCTCGACCGGCCCCCGCTCAACGCCACCGCACTGCGCCGCGCCCTCGTCCTCCCCGACGCCCTCTGGACCTCCCTCGACGTGGTCCCCGCCACCGGCTCCACCAACAGCGACCTCGCCGCCCGGGCCGACGAACTGCCCGAAGGGGCGGTGCTGGTCGCCGAGGAGCAGAGCTCCGGCCGGGGCCGCCTCGACCGCACCTGGACCGCCCCCGCCCGCTCCGGGCTCTTCCTCTCGGTCCTGCTCAAGCCGCAGGTGCCGGTCCACCGCTGGGGCTGGCTCCCGCTGCTCACCGGAGTGGCCGCCGCCACCGGCCTCGCCAGGGCCGCCGGCGTCGGCACGTCCCTCAAGTGGCCCAACGACCTCCTGGTTTCCGTCGCGGGCGAGGAACGCAAGGCCGGCGGCATCCTCGCCGAGCGGGCCGGCGCGGACGCCGTCGTCGTCGGACTCGGCATCAACGTCACCCTCCGGGAGGACGAGCTGCCCGTCCCCGCAGCGGGCTCCCTCCTCCTCGCCGGCGCGGCCTCCACCGACCGCGACCCCCTCCTGCGGGCCGTCCTGCGCTCCCTGGAGCAGTGGTACGGCGACTGGGTGCGGGCCGACGGCGACCCCGTCGAATCGGGCCTCCAGGCCGCCTACGCGGCCGGCTGCGCCACCCTGGGCCGTCGCGTCCGCGCCGAGCTGCCCGGCGAGCGCATGCTGGAGGGCGAAGCCGTCGCCCTGGACGGCGACGGCCGGCTCGTGGTCGCCACCGAGGGCGGTGGCACCGAAGCGGTCGGCGCGGGCGACATCGTCCATCTGCGTGCCCCCGCCTGACGCCCTCCGCGATGCGGGACGCCGCCCCGGAGCAGCCCGTGCACGACCCGGGGCGGCGACGCACCGTCGGGCCCCGGACACGGGGCGGAACGGCTGGTCGTTCAGGCGTGAGCCATTCCACACCTGCCGTATCGTGGACCGCGATCCAGGCGACAGATCGGCAGGGCAAGTGGGCAGGGAACGGGCAGGAGGCGGCCGGTGACCGTCGACGACGCGAACACGGGCGGCCGGTCCGAGCCGGCCGCGTACCCGACCCCCCACCACGAGGTCGACCACACGGTCGAGCCGACCGACGATCCCCTCGCGATCCGCCTCGAACAGCTCATCCTCGGCGCCGACCGCCGCTACACCCCCTTCCAGGCCGCCCGCACCGCGGGTGTCTCCATGGAGCTCGCCTCCCGCTTCTGGCGCGCCATGGGCTTCGCCGACATCGGCCAGGCCAAGGCGCTCACCGAAGCCGACGTCCTCGCCCTGCGGCGACTCGCCGGCCTCGTCGAGGCCGGGCTGCTCAGCGAGCCGATGGCCGTGCAGGTCGCCCGTTCCACCGGGCAGACCACCGCCCGACTGGCCGAGTGGCAGATCGACTCCTTCCTGGAGGGCCTCACCGAGCCCCCCGAGCCCGGCATGACCCGCACCGAGGTCACGTACCCGCTGGTCGAGCTGCTCCTGCCCGAGCTGGAGGAGTTCCTCATCTACGTGTGGCGCCGGCAGCTCGCCGCCGCCACCGGTCGGGTCGTGCAGGCCGCGGACGACGAGGAGATGGTCGACCGTCGGCTCGCCGTCGGCTTCGCCGACCTCGTCGGCTTCACCCGGCTCACCCGCCGCCTGGAGGAGGAGGAGCTCGGCGAACTCGTCGAGGCCTTCGAGACCACCTGCGCCGACCTGGTCGCCGCGCACGGCGGCCGGCTCATCAAGACCCTCGGTGACGAGGTGCTCTACTGCGCCGACGATCCGGGCACGGCCGCCGAGATCGCGCTCCGGCTCATCGAGACCCTCGGCCAGGACGAGACGATGCCCGCGCTGCGGGTCGGCATCGCCTTCGGCACCGTGACGACCCGGAT
The DNA here is from genome assembly GCF_042743065.1 of Streptomyces sp. NPDC058872. Lineage (NCBI taxonomy): Bacteria > Bacillati > Actinomycetota > Actinomycetes > Kitasatosporales > Streptomycetaceae > Streptomyces > Streptomyces sp. NPDC058872. Next base: position 20,263 of record NZ_JBHYMK010000070.1, on the reverse strand, counting down.
GGGCGACGTCTTCGGCACCACCGTGAACCTGGCCAGTCGGCTCACCTCGATAGCCCCCAAGGACGCCGTCCTCGTCGACGGCGCGCTCGCGGAGGAGCTGACCAGGACCGGCGAGGCGCCGGCCTCGGAGACGGAGGCCGCCGAGGAGGCGGTCCTGGCCGAGAAGGAGGGCCGCCGGACGGCCACCTACCGCTTCGCGCTCCAGCCCATGTGGCAGAGGCCGGTCAGGGGCCTCGGAGTCGTCGAACCCTGGCTCCTGGGCCGCAGGCCGACTTAAGATCCCCCGGTGAACGTCCGTTAACAGTCGTTGGCGGACCCCGATCGGGAGGGTGTGCGGTCATGTCCGAGCAGCGCTTTGGCGAGTTCGTGGTGGTCCGGAAGGACGGCCACGTCGCAGAACTGGTCCTCGACCGGCCCAAGGCCATGAACGCGGTCTCCTCCGAGATGGCCCGCTCCCTCGCCGCCGCCTGTGACGCGCTCGCCGTCGACCGGGACGTCCGCGTGACCGTCCTGAGCTCGTCGCACGACCGCGCCTTCTGCGTGGGCGCCGACCTGAAGGAGCGCAACTCCTTCACCGACGCCGAGCTCGTCCGTCAGCGCCCGACCGCCCGCGCCGCCTACACCGGCGTCCTGGAGCTGCCGATGCCGACGGTCGCGGCCGTGCACGGCTTCGCCCTCGGCGGCGGCTTCGAACTGGCCCTCGCCTGTGACGTCATCGTGGCCGACGCGACCGCCGTCGTCGGCCTGCCCGAGGTCTCCGTGGGCGTGATCCCCGGCGGTGGCGGCACACAGCTGCTGCCGCGCCGGGTGGGGGCGGCGCGCGCCGCAGAGCTGGTCTTCACGGCCCGCCGGGTGGAGGCCGCCGAGGCGCGCGAGCTCGGTCTGGTGGACCTCCTGGAGGAGGACGCCCGCACCGCCGCCCTGGAGCTCGCCGGGCGGATCGCGGCCAACTCGCCGGTCGGCCTGCGCGCCGCGAAGAAGGCGATGCGGCTCGGGCAGGGCCTCGACCTGCGGGCCGGTCTGGAGGTCGAGGACGCGGCCTGGCGCTCGGTGGCCTTCTCGGGCGACCGGGCGGAGGGCGTGGCGGCCTTCAACGAGAAGCGGAAGCCGAACTGGCCCGGCGAGTGACCCCTGCGGGGCCGCCCCGTTCCCCCGGACGGCGTTCACCGGTTTGCGCCATCTGTCACGTACGGTGACGTCTCGGAGGGGAAAAAGGATCAAACCTCCCTAAGCTGGAGGAATGGGTGAGGACGTGCGGCTTCGGGCCGTAGTGGCGCTGGCGCAGGGGATGGCGGCGGCGCACACTCCGCGCGAGTTCTGGCGGGCTGCTGCGCTCGGGGCCCGCGAGGGGCTCGGCGGGAGCTTCGCCGCGCTGTCCGTCTGGGAGCGGGACCACGGCCGGCTCAAGGTCCTGGTCAACGCGGGTGAGCGGGCCGCGGGCGAGGAGGAGTTCCCGGACGCGGAGGCGTATCCGGTGCACCAGTTCCCCGAGATCACCGAGTTCCTGCACGAGCAGTGGGCGGGCGGCGGCGAACCGGACGCCTGGGTGGAGACCGCCGTCGACCCGCTGCCGACCGGCCGGGTGGTGGGTCTGCGGCGACGGGGGCGCGGCTGTTGCGTGGTGGCCCCGATCGTGTTGCACGGACGTGCCTGGGGCGAGCTGTACGTCGCCAGGCCGCCGGGGGAGAAACCTTTCACTCGGGCGGACGCGGACTTCGCGACCGTGCTGGCGGCGGTCGTCGCCGCCGGCATCGCCCAGGCCGAGCGGCTGGAGGAGGTCCGCAAGCTGGCCTTCACCGATCCGCTGACGGGACTGGCCAACCGTCGGGCCGTCGACACCCGGCTGGACGAGGCCATCGAGAGCTACCGGGCCGACGGCTCCGTCGTGAGCCTCGTGGTCTGCGACCTGAACGGCCTCAAGCACGTCAACGACACCCATGGCCACGCCGTCGGCGACCGCCTCCTCGAACGCTTCGGTTCGGTCCTCTCCCGCTGTGGCGCCCGGCTCCCCGGCGCCCTCGCCGCCCGGTTGGGCGGCGACGAGTTCTGCCTCCTCGCCGTCGGCCCGACGGCGGACGAGGTGGTCGCGGTCGCCGAGGAGCTGTGCGTCCGCGCGGCGGAGCTGGAGCTCGGCGAGGGCGTGGCCTGCGGGGTGGCGTCCACCGGCGACCCCATCGGCCCCCTCCGGTCGGCCCGCCGCCTCTTCCGGCTCGCCGACGCCGCCCAGTACCAGGCCAAGGCCGACCGCTCGACGAAGCCCGTCGTCGCCGGCCGCGACGGAACGGTCATCCGGCTCGCCGACGCGCCCCCGGGCAGCCGGGACCGCCGCCGCTTCCGGGACGCACCGCCGGTGTAGCCGGTGCACGGCCGATGCGGGCAGCCCCGGGGCCCGCACCTTCGACGCGCCGGGCCGCCCGGGGCCGACAAGCGCCCGGCGGACGGGCGACGCCGGTCGTCTTCGAGGGCCTGTGCCCCGCATGCGACAGCGCCGTGGCCGAGGACGGCTGAGCCCTCCCCGGCCACGGCGCTGTCGTACTGTGGTGCGCCGTGGTCAGCGCATCGCGACCATCGCCACGGCGAGCGCCGCGAAGCCCGCGGCCCACAGGGCCGTACGGCCCACGACTCCCCCGCCGGTGATGCGGCCGTCCGCCTCCGGGCGCCACAGCGCCGCCGGCTCCGACCACAGGTAGGCGGGGAATCCCGCTCCGAACAGCAGGCAGGCGGTCAGCCAGTATCCGGCGCTCGGGGCCCGCAGCCGTGCCCGCACGACGATGTCGACCAGCACGGCCGTCCCGACCGCGAGGACGACCCAGGCGAGCCAGGCGGTGGAAATGAACCGCCAGTACAGCACCGGGACCAGGGAGGCGAGCCCGCCCAGCCTCTCCAGCGGATCCTTCCGGTCGAACGCGACCGGCGTGGTGCCGAGCTCGTCCCGCACGAGCTCCTCGAACTCGGCCTCACCGCCCTCGCCCCCCGGAAGGGTCGCGAAGCGGTGGGTGAGCTCCCGGTCGCCGGCGAACCCGGTGGTCCACCGCACGCCGACCGCGTCGGGTGCGGTGTAGAAGACGTGGACCACCGAGGTCCGGCCGGCGCGCACGTCGTCGAGCAGCTCCCGCATCGAGGCCTGGCGCGGGACCAGGTTCGACAGCAGGTCGACGGCTGCGGCGAGCAGAAGCAGCAGCGCGAGCACGCGGAACGCCCGGTGCACCGAGCCTCGGGCCCGTACGGGCAGACGGTCCGACACAGGCACTGCCACTTCCGTCCCCTTCCTCATCGTCGATCAGCGACCGGTCACGGACCGACCGTGATCGTCCAGTAGTAGGTCTGGTGCAGGGTGCCCATCTGCTTGCCCTGCCCGATGTCCGGGAAGAGGTGCGTCAGGGATTCCGTACCGGTCTCGTTGTAGGCGGCGAAGGCGACCGTGAAGGAGCGTTCGCGCTTGTTGACGTTGATGACCTGGTGGATCTGATCGTAGGAGCCCATGAAGGCCTCGGGAACCCCCGATCCCTTCGCCCCGTTGGTCAGCATTCCGGTGATGTCGTCGTAGACGTTGCTCCAGTGCTTGCCGTCCTTGTACGAGGACCTGCCGCCGAGTGTGGCCGGGTCGATGTCGTAGTCGGCCGCCTCGATCTGGCCCTTGAGCTGGTTGATGATGTTGAGGCTGTGCTTGTTCGCGGCGAGCTGCTGGGTCATGAAGCTGCCGACCCCGAAGGCCCGGTTGCCCCCCTTGCCGTTCAGCCACTCGTTGAGCAGGTCGTTCCAGGTGTCGGTGGAGCCGATGCCGGCGATGTCGGCACAGCCCGCCGCGACCCCGGAGGAGACCATGGCGCCCTCGACGCACGGGGTGGTCTCGTGGGTGAGGACCTGGACGTACTTCTTCAGGTCGACACCGAGCGCCTGGTAGAGGCCGCCCTTCCACTTCTTGGCGATGTGGTTCAGCGCGCGCTGGCAGGCGGCGTCGCAGCCACCGCCGCCACCACCGCCACCGCCGCCACCGCCGCCACCGCCGCCACCGCCGCCGCCACCGCCGCCGCCCTGGTACTCAGGGCACTGCGGGTTGGTCAGGCTGGGGCAGGGAGCGCCGCCGCCGCCGCTGGACACCGGGATGCCGCCCTTGCAGGTGATCCCGTACTTGCTCGGGTTGTCGCACTCGGGCACCTTCTCGCCGGTCGGGTCGGCCTGGGTGACCGGGTTGTTGTTGGCGTAGGCGTACCCGTTGAGCGACTGGGCCTGGTCCAGGGTCAGCTGGGGGTCGGCGCTGATGAACTGCCCGATGGACGGGTCGTACTGCCGGGCGCCGACGTGCGTCAGACCGGTGGTGGCATCGGTGGTCTTCCCGAGGAAGCCCTTGTCGTCCGGCCAGGCGGCGCCGGTGACGGTGCCGCGGCTCTCGCCGAAGACACCGGTGTAGCGCTTGGTGAACGTCTGCGTGCTGTCCGAGCCGACGGCCAGGCTCTGCGTGCCGTGGTGGTCACCGGCCAGGTAGGACACCTTCTGGGCGCCCGACCGGTTGGTGCGGACGGCGACGTTCATGCTGCCGGAGGCGTACGAGCGCTGGGCCCAGGTGGTTCCGTCGGCCCGCAGGTGCACCTCGGTGGCACCGGCGTACAGGATCCGCTCGCCGCCGGTGGTGGCACGGACGAGCAGGGTGCCGTCGGCGTCGTAGAGGTACTCCGTGGCCTGGGCGCCCTCGGTCAGCTTGGTGAGCTGGCCGGCCTCCGACCACTTCAGGTCCTGGGCGCCGGTGGCGCCGGGACGCTTGGTGGTGTTGCCCGTGCTGTCGTAGACGTAGGAGCGGTCGGGCGCGGCGCAGTTGCCGCTGGTGCTGGTGCCGTTCAGGGTGTGCTTGCGGGCGGTCCAGCAGTACGTCGTCTTCGTGTTGCCGGTGCTCTTGTGCGAGGTGACGGAGGTGCGCTGGCCCGCGGTGTTGTACGTGTACGAGTCCCAGTACGGTGCCGGGCCGGACAGGGACGTCGCGCTGCGCGGGTCCGAGCACTTCTGCGAGGCCGGGGTCCAGGCCTCGGTGAGCCGCCGGTGACCGTCGTAGCTGAAGCACTGGGTCTCGGCCTTGCCGCCACCGCCGAGCAGCGTCGGGTCGGTGATCGAGGTGACGTTGCCGGACAGGTCGAAGGTGTAGTTGAGGTCTTGGAGCATGTACGGGTGGGTCTGGTCGGTGACGTGCGAGCGCGTCAGCCGGCCGGTGCCCTCCTCGTAGGTGTTCGTGACGTAGGTCTTCTTCACGGCCTCGGTGTTCGCCGTGCCCAGGGTCAGCTGCTGGGCCCGGCCGAGGGCCGAGTAGTCGACGCCGAGGAGGTAGCCGGTGGAGCCGGTGATCGAGGTGACGAGACCGAGGTCGTCGTACCCGTAGGAGACGGTCTCCGAGGCCAGTCCGCCGAGCGCGGGCTCGGTGGTGTTCTGCAGCGAGCCGTCGATGTTGTAGTAGCTGCTGTACGAGAGGGTCGTGGGCACCCCGGCGGTCACCAGCGGATCGGTCGCGGGCAGCGTCAGGGTCGAGGCGGTGGGCCGGGACATGGTGTCGTAGGCGGTCACCGACCGCGTGTACGCCTGGCCGGCCTTGCCGCCGACGTAGCGGGTGGCACTGGCCCGCTGGCCCTTGAGGACGGTGTCGTAGGTGTATCCGGTGAGCTGGTTGGCGTCGGTGACCGAGCCGGTCCAGGTGCCGGTGACGCGGCCGAGCTCGTCGTAGCCCGTGATGACCGTGCCACGGGGGTCGGTGACCTTGGTCGGCCGGTCGAGCGCGTCGTAGTACGTGGTCGAGGAGCCCTTGTCGGGGTCGCCGACCACGCGCTCACGCCCGAACAGGTCGTGGGTATAGGTCCACTGGGCGCCGTCCGGACCGGTCACCGAGGACTGCTTGCCGTCCAGGGTGTAGCCGAATCGGGTGGAGGCGTAGGTGACGCCGAGGGCGCCGCCGTACTGGGTGTCGGTCGGCAGCGGACCCGCGTACTCCCGGGTCTCCACGGCGCGGCCGCGGCCGTCGGTGATCGTCCGGGTCGCGGTGCCGCCCTCGGCGGCGGTGGTGGCGGTCGAGTCACCGGTGTACGCGGTGGACGTCGACCACTTCTTCACGCCGTACACCAGCAGGGTGCTGGTCGTGGCCCGGCCGGCACCGTCGAAGACGGTCTCGGTCTGCTTGGGCGCCTCACCGTACTCGGCCCGCGCGTAGGTGCCGTTCGGGGGGGAGGTGGTGTCGAAGATCTCATCGTACGACTCGTAGGCGAGACCGCGGGTGTCGTAGCGGGTGTCGGTCAGGAGCCGGCCGCCGTCCGGGGTCGGTGCCTGGACCTGCAGCGGGCGCAGCAGCGCGTCGTAGATCGTGTACGAGGTGTTGTAGGTGGTGCCGTCCTTCTTCAGCTTCGCCGTGGAGACCCACGACTGCTTCGTGTTGGACATGCCGTAGGCGTACTTCTGGCTGGGCGAGTAGCCGCCGCCCCGGTTGCGGTTGGGCAGCCAGACGTCGGTGAGCCGGCCGAGGGCGTCGTACGCGGTCTCGGTCTTCTTCAGGTTCGCGTCGTAGCTGCGCACCGGCTGGCCGCGCCGCGTGTCGAGGAAGGTCACCGACTTGAACCCCTTGGGGTCCGTGGTGATCGTCTTCGCCAGCGGGCCCTGGTCGGCCGGGGTGTAGGCGGTCGTGGTGGCCTTGCCGTGGGCGTCCGCGAGGCTGATCGGGCGGCCGAGGGCGTCGTAGCCGGTGGCGGAGAGCGTCTGCCAGACGGGCTTGTCGTCCGTCCCGTAGCCCTTGGCCCGTCCGGTCCAGGTCGCCAGGCCCTTGGTGGGCTTCATCGTGGCCGACCAGGCGGCACCGTCGTAGGCGGTGGCGGTGTCGGAGAGCACGTCACCGCGGCGCGTGTCGTCGGCGGGCAGGTCGAGGTCGGCGTCCGCGACCGCGCAGGGCCGGCCGACGGTCCGGGTGCGGGAGGCCAGCGAGACGAGCCCGGTGGCGGTGTTCCGGGCGTACCAGGTGTACTCGCAGGTCTCGTCGCCGCTCTTGGCGTCGTCGCCCCGGTCCTCGACCTGGTACGGCATGCCGAACGCGTCGTAGGCGGTGACGGTGGTGTGGGCGCGCCAGGTGTTCGACGCGGTGAGCAGGGTGTAGCTGGTGGACTCCGCGACGCGCACGAAGCGGGCGACGTGGTCGGCGGCGTCGGGGACGTCCTGGCGGGCGGTCTCCTTCAGCCACGGCTTGTGGACCTCGGCGCCGATGGCGGTGGCTCCGTCGTACGTGACCTTCTGCCGCAGCTTGCCCCGGAAGGCGTCCGTGTCGGCGACGGAGGCCACGCCGAGCGCGGGCGCGGAGAGCGGGGCGAGGCTGACGGACTTGGAGGTGCCGTCCTTCTTCTTGTCGCCGTCCATGCCCTGGAAGAACAGCGAGACGGTCTTGGAGCGGGTGGTGTTCAGGGCGCCGCCGTACGCGGTGACCTGACGGTAGCCGCGCCAGTCGGACCAGGTCCGCTCGTTCTTCGGGGTGAAGGGATCGTCGCTGTGGTGCCAGGCGGCGCCGCCGTACTCGTAGGAGTTCTCGACGGTGTCGTTCTGGCCGGTCGGGTCCGAGACGGTGACGGCCAGCACCCGGTACTTGTGGAACCAGTCGATCGAGGCGTCCTCCGCCCCGTTGATGTTCCAGAACTGCGGGTAGCAGCTGCGGGTGTTGGTGTCGGGGGCGGCTCCGAGGACCTCGCCGCGCACGCACTCGGGCGCGGACAGGGACACGGTGGTGATGGCACCGGTCTCGGAGGTGATGGTGGAGATCCGGGGCCGGGACAGCGGCAGGATGTCGTCCGTGCCGTCCACCCGGTTGGGCCGCATGTGGTACGTGAAGGAGACCGGCTTCAGCTCGATCGCGGTGCCCGCCTTGGCGGTGCGCACGATCGACTGGAGCGCGAGCACGTGGTCGGAGCTGTCGCCGATGTCGCCGCCGTCCAGGTACTTCTGGTTCAGGGCCCAGGAGTCGACCGGATCGTAGGCCTTCGTGGTGGCGTTCCAGGAGAAGGTGTTGACGCTCGTGGTGCGCTTGCGGGAGAAGAACGACGGACCGCCGGACTTGCAGTCGGTGTCGTCCTTGGAGCAGATCGCGTCGAAGGGGACGTCCGGCCAGTTGTCGGAGGTGGCTTCGGTCAGCGAGCTGCAGTCGGCCACCGTGCACCGCTCGGCGTGGCCGAAGGTCACCTTGGCGTCGGCGGTGTCGGTGAACAGGGCGCCCTTGCGCAGGCCGTACTTGACCTCGGTGAGGTAGCCGCCCCGGACGTACGGGGTGCTGGCCTTGGTGGCCTTGTTCTTCTCGTAGTAGTTCGACTCGGCCGTGTACCAGTAGGTGGCGGCGTTCCCGGAGGGGTCCTCGACGAGGTCCACGTTCCAGCGCCAGGCCTGGGTCAGCGCCCGGTCCGCGAACGTGGAGCCCTTGTCGTAGCCCGGCTCGCCCGTGTCGTCACCGAAGACGGGGACGGTCCAGGTGCTGTTGGTGCGCTCGGTGGAGGCACCGTCGAGCTTGTTCCTGCCGAAGGTGTAGGTGGTGCCCTCGCCGGTGACGACGGTCCAGTACTCGCCGTTGTCGTCGCCGTTGTCGGCGCCGGTGTGGCGGGTCACGGTGGAGGCGTCGTCGCCCTCCAGGTGCCATGCGCCGCTGGTCCTGTCCTTGACCAGCCGGTCGGACCTGCCGTTGAGGACGAGCCGGGCGTTGTCGTACTTCCAGCAGCGGTCGTAGACGTCCTTGTGCCCGTCGTCGTCACAACTGCCGTAGCTCCGCTCGATGTAGGACTCGCCGAGCGAGAAGCCCTCGCCGACGGCGCTGCCCTGGTTGTTCGAGGTCGCGGTGCGGCCGTCGACCGAACCGGAGTCGTAGGAGAGCGCGAGGGAGGGCGCCGGGCCGGCCGCTGCCGGCGGCAGGGTGAAGCCGTAGTTCCAGGTGAAGGAGCCCGAACCGGAGCCGGCGTCCCAGGAGGACGACGCGGCGAGCGGGGTCGCCGTGAAGTCGCCCGAGCCGTTCGCGGCCTCGCCGCTGCCGACACCGCCCGCGGTGAGCGCGAACACGGTCGCGCCGGAGTCGGCGGTCGTGGCGGTCAGCAGTTGGGTGGACGGGCCGTCCGTGGCCTCGGCGAGCGCGAGATCGGCCGAGACGGTTTGGGCGGACCGGTCGTTGTGCGACGTCACCGGGGTCTGCGTCCGGCACTCGGCCTTCGCCGGGGTCGTCAGCGCACACGCGGGCAGGGTCACCAGGCGCAACCGCCCGGACCAGCCGCCGCCCACGGCGGAGGCGAAGGAGCCGTAGTCGACGGTGACCTTCGCGGTGCCGGCGGTGTCGGCCTCGGCGGTCAGCAGGACACCGGTGACTCCCGCCCTTCGGGTCGCCTGCTGGTCGAGGACGGTCACCCGCGCGTCGGTGCCGGGCGCCCAGCCGGCCTTGCCCGGCTCCGGGGTCAGCGTCACCGGCAGCCCGCCCGGCTCCGCGCTGCCCGTCCTGCCCGCCGTGAGCGACAGCTCCGCGGAACCACGCGCGGGCCAGGCGGCCCGCTGTTCCCGGGCGGCCTTCGCGGCCTGGCCGTCGTTGGCCTTCCGCTCCCGGGCGACCAGCTCACGGGCCTTCTCCGCCCCGTCGCCCGTGATCTCCCTGACCTTGCTGACCCGCTGCTCGGGCACGTCGGGACGGCCGAGGCCCCCGGGTCCCGCCGCCTGGGCGACCGGTGTCCAGCCGACCGGTACGGCCAGCGCCAGTGCCAGCGCGGCCGCGAGGGTCCGGGTGCGACGACCGCCCCCACCGCCCCCCCTGTCGAATCTGCCCATGTCTGTCAACATCTGTGGATCCACCCCCGGAAGAACCTGAGAGAAAGCATCGGAAACGAGTTGTGGAACGACACGCGCGGGTGTGCTCGGCGCGTGGGTACGAAAGGGGCGGGAGGCCTCCTCACCGGCAGGCCCCCGCCCCTCAACCGCCGGTCAGTCGCCGACGGTGGCCTCGATCTGGTCCGGACCGGCCATCGCCCCGGCCCAGAGCCGCACTTCGGCGATGCGCGCGGGCAGGTGATGGCCCCACGCACCGGAGGTGAAGCCCTTGCCGAGGGCGAAGTCGCCGGAACCGATCTGCGAGGTGAACGCCTTGGCCCCGCCGTTCTGGTTGTGGCCCAGGTAGAGGCTGATGGTGCCGTCCTGCGCGTCGTACACGCCGGTCAGCCGGACCAGGTCGTCCACGCTGGCGACCTCGTCGGAGACGACCGAGGAGAAGGTGCCGTCGGCGTTGAGCCGCCCGAAGTGCCACTTCCCGACGGGGGTGGTCCGCTCCTCCAGGGTCTCCGGGTCGATGGCGGTCTCCTTGCCGGTCAGCTGGAACCAGAAGCCCCAGGCCGACCCGCTCGCCGACCGCTGGCCGAAGACCTGGCCGGTGTGGCCGACGGGCTTGGCCAGCAGCTGCGCGCCGTCCAGCCGTACGGTCGACGTCGCCGTGAACGAACCCACGTCGTCCAGGACCGGCCCGGCGGCCGTGGCCGCGTCGTCGAGGCCGTCGAGGACGATCTCGCCGCCCTCGACGGTCGCGCCGCCGGACAGGGTCAGTGCGGGACCGTAGCCGGCGACCGAGTTGGGGACGGTGGAGCCGGTCGCGTCGGACGCGTTCCAGTCGGCGACGAGTTCGGCGCCCGCGGAAGCCTGTGAGGTCAGCAGCTTCGCCTCGTCGGCGATCTCCTGCGCGGACAGGACCCGCTGCCAGACCGCGACCTCGTCGATGCTGCCCTGGAACGGCAGAGCGTACTGGCCGTTGTACTTGTAGCGGCCGAACTGCATCGGGCCGGTCGCCGACCAGGAGCCGACCACGTTGGTGTTGACCGCCTCCAGCTTGCCGTTGACGAACAGCCGGAGCGTCTTGACCGCCGGGTCGTACGTGCCGGCGAGGTGCGTCCACACACCGATCCGCGCCGGGGTGACGGCCTTGCGGCCCCAGTACGCGTCGGCCGTGACCTCGTCCTTCTCCTTCACCCCGAAGTACCAGGTGTCGTAGGGCTTCTCGTAGGTGACCACGAAGGGGCTGTACTTCGAGCCGTCCTGGGAGAGGACGACACCGGTGGTGTCCTTGCTGTCCAGCCGGACCCAGGTGGAGAACGAGTAGCCGGAGCGGGTCTCCAGGACCGGGCCGGAGGTGGCGGCGTGACCGCCGCCGTTCAGCAGCAGACCGCGGTCGGTGACCGGGGCGGGCAGCGGGACGCCGTCGGCGTCGGTGGTCAGCACCCCGCGGCGGCCCCGGTCGTCCCGGACCGCCGTGCCCGCGAGGGTGGCGTCCTGCCGGGTGGTGTCGGCGCCGGAGTCGACGGCGGCACCGGTGGCCTCGCCGAAGTGCCACCGACCCACGGGGCCCTCACCCGCGGCGACGAGGTAGTCGACGACCTGCTGGGCTCCGGGGCGGCCGAGCGAGTCGACGGCCCGCACGTACAGCCGGTGCGTGCCGGAGCTGTTCGGCGTCACCGTGGCCTTGAAGGCGCAGGCGACCCCGGGGGTGCAGGTGTTGGTCCAGGAGGCCTGCTCCGTGCTGCGGTACTGGAAGTCGGTGACGTTGTCGTCGCCGGTGGCGGGCGTAAAGGCGGCCAGCAACGACACGCCCGGGCCGCCTGCGGCGACGCACGCGTTCGGCAGGCACTCGGAGTACGGCGTCCCCAGGGTGATCTCGGGTGCCTTCGGCGCCGTGGTGTCGATGGTGAAGTAGCAGGGCTTGGTGTAACCGGTGTTCAGCCGGTTGGAGCCGTCCTCGTAGTACGACATGGTCAGCGCCAGGAGCCGGTACTTCACCCCCTCGGCCAGGGTCGGCAGGCTCTTCGTCTGGTTGACGTTGTCACCGGTGTATCCGCTGCTCGGGCCGTCGACATCGGTGTGCGCGGTCACCCACGCGGCGCCGTCCCATTTCTGCGTACGCCAGCGGATCCTCAGGTTGGCGCCGGACTCACCGCCCGCCGCGGTCTGCGGCCGGCCGTTGACGGCGGGCGTCGGGTCGCTGATGACGGCCGGGTCGTTGGAGTTCGACGGACAGACCGTGCCGTTGCCGCTGACCACGCCCACGCCGGTGGGCAGTGCGGGCAGCGCCACGAACTTCACGGCGAGGACGGCGTCGTTCCTGAACCGCTTCCAGGCGGAGGTGTCCGACTCGTCGTGCGCGCGGATCTCCAGCGTCAGACGGGAGAACTTGCCCGCCGCGAACGACTTCACCGTCGGGGTGAGGTTCTCGTTCGGCTCGGCCGGGTTGTCGTGGAACTCGATCGGCGCGTCCGGCGAGTCCGGGTCACAGAGCGAACCGCGGCCCGCCGACACGCTCCGGTCGACCATCCAGTCCAGTTCCTTGGGCCGCGAGGACCAGGTGGTGGAGGAGGAGATGTTGTCGGTGCGGACCAGGTCGACCGTGCGCGGGGCGCACTGGAACGCCCACGGCTCGGTCACCCGGAACGTGGCGTCCAGGACGTTCTTGCCCTTGAGGCTGGCCGGCGAGAACTCGAAGTACAGCCGCTGTACGTATCCGGGGCCGCAGTAGTACCCGTTCCAGGAGCCGCACTTGCCCGCGCCCATGCCGCGGTTCTCCGAGCCGTTGCCCCAGCCGTACGACTCGTAGCCGTCGCTGCGCAGCAGCGTCCGCTCCGACTCGCCCCAGGTCACCGTCGGGTCGATGAAGAGCGGGAAGGCGGCGTTCGGGGTCTTCGACAGCATCGCCGCGTCCGGCACGACGGAGAGCGAGCCCTTGCCGAGCTTCACGCCCATCCGCCTGACCCGGTCGCCTTGCCCGGGCGCGAGCCCGGTGCCGGAGGGGGCGGACTCCGCGGTGTCGGCGGAGGTGCCGGGTGCGGGGGACGCCGACGGGACGGCCGCCGGGTTCCCGACAGCACCCTTCCCCGGCGCCGGGGCAGGACGCCCGGCCGTGCCCGAACGCCCGGCCGTGCCCCTGCCCGCCGAGTCCCACATCTGGGCGGGCGGTGCCTTGAACACCGTGCGGCCGTCGCCGTCCACGGCGGCCAGCGCGCCGGACGCGCCCTTGCGGACGGAGAGGCCCTGGGTCCGCAGGCCGAACGTCAGGGTCCTGAGCTTCGGATCCGCCGCCGCCTCGGGCGTCTTGACGACGAGGACGTGCTGGAAGCTCTCCACCGTCGCCGTGACCTTCAGGTCCACGTCGGGCAGCACGTCCGGGTAGACCGCGCTCGCGCCGTCGAGGCGGGGGGCGGGCAGCCTCCCGGGCCATTGGAGGGCCAGCGAACGCCCGGACTCCGCGATCGAGACCAGCGCGTCCTCGTCGCCGCCGCGCGAGAACGACATCTCGGCCGCGGCGGCCTTCGGACCGATCGATCCGTCGGACCGCCGTACCAGCGTCGCGTCCGGCGTGCGCCAGCCGCCACCCGGGGCGGCCACGCGCACGGGGACGGCGGACTCCTCCAGGGTGAACGTGAAGCCGTCGGGGTTGGCGAACACGGTGGTCCGCTCCGAGCGTTCGCTCGTCACCTCCACCCGGTGTCCGGAGGCCCCGGCCGCCTTCAGCGCCCGGTCCGCGTCCGGTGTCGAGGTCGTCGCGGTCGGTCCGGCGGATGCGTCCTTCTCCGCAGCCAGGGCGGAACCGGCCGGAACCACCCCGAGAAGGACGGAGGCCGCCGTCAGCGCCACGACGGCCCCTCCGGTCCGTAAACTCCCCCGCCCGTAGCGCCGTCTGTCGGAACGTCTGTCAATCTGCACGTCTCTGCCCCCCCGCAGTTCGTGTCTCAAAGATCGCAACGAACCGACGGATTGAACCGTGGACACTCACACAGCGTCAAGGATTGGCCGAAGATTCGGGGGCGGGCACCGTCGCGCACAACCTGGATCGTGGTCACGGGGCCCAGGACCGTGATGCGCAGGAACGCGGGGAAGGCGCGCCACGGGACGAGCGGGCCGTGGCGGTCGTCAGGGTTCGCGAGGTCCCGCGCGCGGCAGCCCCGTACGGCCGTCCGCGCGGAGTGGGCGGCGAGGCCCGCGGGGGCCACGCCGAGACCCGGTGCCGCGGGGCGCGACCGGTGTGAGGAGCGGCAGTGGATGTCGTGGGCGAGCGGTCGGAACGACGTCGTTGGACGTGACCGTCCTCCTGCTCCGGTGTCCGGGCGGGGCCGACGGCAGGAGCGGGCCGGCGGCGGTGTAAGGGGCCGTCCGGCGGGCGGCTAGTGACAGGTTGCTCTTCAGTCCGTAGGCTGCTGAATATGGATATGCACACCGTCGTCCTCGGCACGTCCGGCACCACCGCGCAGGACGTCATCGCCGTCGCCCGTCACGGGGCCCGCATCGAGCTGTCGGCCGAAGCCGTGCAGGCCCTGGCGGACTCCCGGGAGATCGTCGACGCCCTCGCCGCCAAGCCCGAGCCCGTCTACGGGGTCTCCACCGGCTTCGGTGCGCTCGCCACCCGGCACATCGGCCACGAGCTGCGCGCCCAGCTGCAGCGCAACATCGTTCGCTCGCACGCCGCCGGCATGGGTCCCCGCGTCGAGCGCGAGGTCGTGCGTGCCCTGATGTTCCTCCGGCTGAAGACCGTCGCCTCCGGCCACACCGGCGTCCGCCCCGAGGTCGCGCAGACCATGGCCGACGTCCTCAACGCCGGCATCACCCCCGTCGTGCACGAGTACGGCTCCCTCGGCTGCTCCGGCGACCTCGCCCCGCTCTCCCACTGCGCCCTCGCGCTGATGGGCGAGGGCGACGCCGAGGGCCCGGACGGGACCGTGAAGCCCGCCGGCGAGCTGCTCGCCGCCGCCGGCATCCAGCCCGTCGAGCTCAAGGAGAAGGAGGGCCTCGCCCTCCTCAACGGCACCGACGGCATGCTCGGCATGCTGATCATGGCCCTCGCCGACCTCGACACCCTCTACAAGTCGGCCGACGTCACCGCCGCGCTCTCCCTGGAAGCCCTCCTCGGCACCGAGAAGGTCCTCGAACCCGAGCTGCACGCCATCCGCCCCCACCCCGGCCAGGCAGCCTCCGCCGCCAACATGCTCGCGGTGCTCAAGGGCTCCGGTCTCACCGGCCACTTCCAGGCCGGCGAAGCCCCCCGCGTCCAGGACGCCTACTCGGTCCGCTGCGCCCCCCAGGTCGCCGGTGCCGGCCGCGACACCATGGCCCACGCCCGGCTCGTCGCCGAGCGGGAGTTGGCCGCCGCCGTCGACAACCCGGTGGTGCTCCCCGACGGCCAGGTCCGCTCCAACGGCAACTTCCACGGCGCCCCCGTCGCCTACGTCCTCGACTTCCTCGCGATCGCCGCCGCCGACCTCGGCTCCATCGCCGAGCGCCGCACCGACCGGCTCCTCGACAAGAACCGCTCGCACGGCCTCCCGCCCTTCCTCGCCGACGACGCCGGCGTCGACTCGGGCCTGATGATCGCCCAGTACACGCAGGCCGCCCTGGTCAGCGAGATGAAGCGGCTCGCCGTCCCGGCCTCCGCCGACTCCATCCCCTCCTCCGCGATGCAGGAGGACCACGTCTCCATGGGCTGGTCCGCCGCCCGCAAGCTGCGCACCGCGATCGGCAACCTCAACCGGATCATCGCGGTCGAGATGTACGCCGCCACCCGCGGCATCGAGCTCCGCAAGGGCCTCACCCCGGCGCCCGCCTCGCAGGCCGCCATCGCGGCCCTGCGCGCGGCCGGCGTCGAGGGCCCGGGCCCGGACCGCTTCCTCGCCCCCGACCTGGCCGCCGCCGACGCCTTCGTGCGCGAGGGCCGGCTGGTCGCCGCCGTCGAGCCGGTCACCGGACCGCTGACGTAACGGCGGCAGGCACGCCCGGAGGGGCCGGTCCCGGACCGGCCCCTTTCCGCGTGCCCGGAGAGGCCCGTCACAGGGCCCCCGGGTGCGGGAGGCCCGTGTCAGAAGGCGCGGCCCCGGCGTCGCATCGCCAGTGCCACGAAACCGGCCCCGACCCCCAGGAAGCCCGTCCCGCCGAGCAGGTACGGCGTGGTGCCCAGGTTTCCGGTCTCGGCGAGGCCGGCGCCGTCCCCGGCAGGAGCGTTCCGGGTCACTCCGCCCCCCGCCCCGCCCTGCTGGTCGATGGCGTTCGCGGACGGTACGAACCACAGGGCGGACAGCAGCGCCCCCGCGGCGACGGCGGTCAGCAGTGGGCGTCGGGTGGCGGACACGGAAATATCGATCCCCCTTGCGGAAACCGCGAATTGGCAGGTGGGCTGATGCTACGGAAAACAGCGGGTCGCGGGAAAGTCGAGAGCCCCCGGACCCTACGCTCCGACCCATGAGCACACCGGAAACCACACGCTATGTTCGCCTTCGCGTCGATGTCGTCCTGGAGATCGACGGACCGGCCGCACTGACCGAGGCCGCCGAGGCCCGGATCGACGGCGACGAGTTCATGCCCGAGGAAGAGCGGGTCCACGCCCGGGAAGCCGCGCGCGAGGACAGCGCCGAGGCCCTCGCCTACCTCGTCGAACCCTTCGACCTGATCCGTGACGTCCCCGGGATCGAGATGGTCCAGGCCTCCTGGAGCAGCGAAGAGATCGAATACGACCCCGATGCACTGGAGTGGGACCTCGGCGAGGAAGATGGGGCCGAGGAAGACGACGAACGGCCGTAGGGCCGGCATCCGACCCGTGCGCGGGCCCCGGGGCGCCGTCCCGGGGCCCGCCCGCCCCGGGCAGCCGCGGAAAGCGGTTGCCGGGCCCGCGGGCCCGGATGCGCGTGGTGTTCCCCGAAGAGCAGTGGCGTTCCCCACAAACCCTTCGGTCACGGAACCGGACGGGGTGTCATGGGCGTTCTTAGAAGAAGTTGGCAGGGAACCGGCGACGATGGAGAAGCGTGTGATGACGGTCGGCAAGCGCCGCAGGAGCCTGGCGGCCGCAGCCGCGGTGCTCAGCGGCGTACTCGTGCTCTCGGCGTGCAACGACGGGGACAAGGACACCGGCTCCTCCGGATCCCCGACGCCGCAGTCACAGGCCCAGGTCGACGAGGCGGCTGCCCAGAAGACCTCGAAGGCGCAGATCACCATCTCCCCGGAGAACGGCGCCCAGAACGCCTCCATCAACAACGACGCCAAGGTCACCGTGACCGAGGGCAAGCTCACCGAGGTCACCATGACCTCCGCCGAGGGCGATGAGGTCAAGGGCGAGATAGCGGCCGACGGCCTCAGCTGGAAGCCGTCCCAGCCGCTCAAGCGGGCCACGGTCTACAAGATCGCCGCTGCGGCCACGGACGCGGAGGGCCTGGAGGCCCACGAGAACTCCTCGTTCACCACCGTCTCCCAGGCGAACAGCTTCATCGGCAACTTCACGCCCGAGGACGGCTCCACCGTCGGCGTCGGCATGCCGGTCTCGATCAACTTCAACAAGGCGATCACCGACAAGAAGGCCGTCCAGAGCGGCATCGCGGTCAGCTCCAGCTCGGGCCAGGAGGTCGTCGGGCACTGGTTCAACTCGACCCGCCTCGACTTCCGCCCCGACGCCTACTGGACCGCCGGCTCGACCGTCACGCTGAAGCTCGACCTCGACGGCGTCGAGGGCGCGGACGGCGTCTACGGCGTCCAGCAGAAGACCGTCACCTTCACGATCGGCCGCAGCCAGGTCTCCACCGTCGACGTCGCAGCCAAGACCATGACGGTCAAGCGGAACGGCCAGACGATCAAGACCATCCCGATCTCCGCCGGCTCCCCGGAGAACACCACCTACAACGGGCAGATGGTGATCTCCGAGAAGTTCAAGGAGACCCGGATGAACGGCGCCACCGTCGGCTTCACCGACGACGACGGCAAGGGCGAGTACGACATCAAGGACGTGCCGCACGCCATGCGGCTGTCCACCTCCGGCACCTTCATCCACGGCAACTACTGGGGCGCGCGGTCGATCTTCGGCAGCGTGAACACCAGCCACGGCTGCGTCGGCCTCGCCGACGTCAAGGGCGCCGGCGACCCGAACCAGACGGCCGCCTGGTTCTTCGACAACTCGATCATCGGGGACGTCGTGATCGTCAAGAACTCCAACGACAAGACGATCAAGCCCGACAACGGCCTCAACGGCTGGAACCTGAACTGGTCGGACTGGAAGGCCGGCTCGGCCGTCTGACCCCGCACCCACGCACCGAAGGCCCCCTCCCACCGGAGGGGGCCTTCGCCGTCTTCCACGTCTTCCACCGGGAGGGGCCCCGCCGCCCCCTCCGCGCCTACTCCCGCACCTCCACGGGCTCGTCCACCCCCCACTGCGCGAGCAGCCGCAAGGAGTCCGCCGACGGCGTCCCCGGCTCCGCGTGGTAGGTCACCAGCGCCAGGTCCGGATCCGAACCGGACACCTTCAGCGTCTCGTACGCCAGCGTCATCTCACCGACCAGCGGATGCCGCAGGCGCTTCGTCCCGTGCCCCTTGTCCGTGACCGTGTGGGCCGCCCACAAGGAGCGGAACTCCTCGCTCTTCACCGACAGCTCGCCCACCAGCGCGAGCAACTGCTGATCGTCCGGATAGCACCCCGCGTACAGCCGCAGCACGCTCACGACCTCCGTCGCCTTGCACTCCCAGTCCACGTAGAGGTCGCGCGCGTTCGGATCGAGGAAGACCAGCCGGGCCATGTTCCGCTCGTGCGGCTCCCAGGCGGCGAAGTCACCGAACAGCGCCCGCGCCATCCGGTTCCAGGCCAGCACGTCGAGACGACGGCCCATCACCACCGCCGGCACGGCGTCCATCGAGTCGATCAGGTGCACGAGCCCCGGCCGCACCTGCTGCGGACGGCCGATCGCGGCCCGCTGCCGCTTCTTCACCGTCGGCTTCGCCAGGTGCGTCAGATGCGCCCGCTCGGTGTCACTGAGCCGCAGGGCCCGCGCGATCGCATCGAGGACCTCCAGCGACACGTTCTGCCCGTGGCCCTGTTCGAGGCGGGTGTAGTACGCCACCGAAACCCCGGCCAGCTGCGCCAGCTCCTCCCGGCGCAGGCCCGGCACCCGCCGGTGCCGCCCGAACTCGGGCAGGCCCACGTCCCGCGGCTTCAGCCGGGCCCGGCGCGAGCGCAGGAATTCACTGAGTTCGGCACTGAGGTCCATACCGCCCCATTATCGCCGCCCGGCACCGCGGACGGAGGCGTGATCCTGACCCTGCCAGTGGTAGGCACGCCGGACATAGGCAGAGCAGGTGGCTGGGTGGATCCACAGTGCTCCGGCAGGCTTGCCGACATGACCACGAACGTGACCACCGTCCCCGCCTACGCCGCACCCGCCGCCAACGCCCCGCTGGAGCGCACCACCGTGCCGCGCCGGCCCGTCGGCGCGCACGACGTCCTGATCGAGATCAAGTACGCCGGCATCTGCCACTCCGACATCCACCAGGCCACCAACGGCTGGGGCGAGGGCATCTTCCCGATGGTCCCCGGCCACGAGATCGCCGGAATCGTCGCCGAGGTCGGCCCCGGCGTGACGAAGTTCCAGGTCGGCGACCGCGTCGGCGTCGGCTGCTTCGTGGACTCCTGCCGCGAGTGCACCTACTGCCAGCGCGGCCTGGAGCAGTACTGCGTCACCGGAGGCACCGGCACGTACAACGCGATCGACAAGAACGGCGAGCCGACCTACGGCGGCTACTCCACCCACATCGTCGTCGACGAGAACTACACCCTGCGCATCCCGGAGGGCATCGGCCTCGACGAGGCCGCCCCGCTGCTCTGCGCCGGCATCACCCTCTACTCGCCGCTCGCCCACTGGCAGGCGGGCCCCGGCAAGAAGGTCGCGATCGTCGGCCTCGGCGGCCTCGGCCACATGGGCGTCAAGATCGCCCGTGCGCTCGGTGCCGAGGTCACCGTCCTCAGCCAGTCGCTGAAGAAGCAGGAGGACGGCCTCAAGCTGGGCGCCGACCACTTCCACGCGACCTCCGACCCGCAGACCTTCACCCGGCTCGCCGGCACCTTCGACCTGGTGATCTCCACGGTCTCGGCACCGCTCGACTTCAACGCCTACCTGGGCCTGGTCAAGACGGACGGCGCGCTGGTGAACGTCGGCGCCCCCGAGGAGCCCGTCAAGATCGGCCTCTTCTCGCTCATCGGCGGTCGCAAGACCCTCGCCGGCTCGATGATCGGGGGCATCGCCGAGACCCAGGAGATGCTCGACTTCTGCGCCGAGCACGGCCTGGGCGCCGAGATCGAGCTGATCCGCGCCGACCAGATCAACGAGGCCTACGAGCGGATCGTCCACAGCGACGTCCGCTACCGCTTCGTGATCGACACGGCCACCATCTGACCGCACCGGCACCGGCACCGGCCCGCCCCGTGCACGGGGCGGGCCGGATGCGAAGGGGCGCCGCCCGCCGG
>NZ_JBHYMK010000069.1:0-35491 GCF_042743065.1 Streptomyces sp. NPDC058872 | reverse complement strand
GCGTGCCGCTGGGGGGGGCGGGGGGGGGGTTGCCCCGGGCCCCCCGGGGGGGCCCGCCCGGGCGGCGGGGGGGGGGGGGGCCCCGGGGGGGGGGGGGGTCCCCCGCGGCGCCCTCGCCCCTCGTGCGGCTCCGGGCGCTCAGCCCTGGGCGACGGCCTTCGGGTCCATCCAGAAGACCTCCCAGTGGTGGCCGTCCAGGTCGCTGAAGGAGCGGCTGTACATGAAGCCCATGTCCATCGGTTCCTTCGCCGGGGCGGCACCGGCGACGAGGGCGGCATCGGCGAGCTCGTCCGCCGCCTCCCGGCTCTCGGCGCTCAGGGTGATGAGCACCTCGGAGTTCGCGGTCGCGTCCGAGACCCCCTTGCCGGGGGCGGTGAAGGACAGGAACTTCTCCTCGGTGAGCAGCATCGCGAAGATCGTGTCGCTGATGACGACGCACGCGGCGGTCTCGTCCGTGAACTGCGGATTGATGGCGTAGCCGAGCTTCTCGAAGAAGGCCTTGCTGGCGTCGAGGTCCTTCACGGGCAGGTTCACGAAGATCATCTGCGGGGCCATGGCGCTCTCTCTTCCCTCGTGCGGTGCTGTCGAGGAGTAAGACGGTGCGGCGCCCCGGAACTCATCGCCCTTCCGGAGGTTTCTTCGCTCCGGTCGTGGAACGCAGTTCCAGGGCCGCCAGCGGGACGAAGCCGCCGCCCGTCCCTCCGAGGGGTTCACCGGGGCCGGCGAGCCGGCGCAGCATGGCCAGGGCGATCCGCTCGCCCTGCGCCTTGGCCCGCTCGGCCCGCGGCCCCCGGTGGAGCCCGTCGACGGAGGCGTGCCAGAGCTGCACCCACCGGCCGAAGTGGGCGGCGGTGAGCGGCCGGGCGGCATGGAGGGCGGCGTGCGGGCCGAAGGCGTCCCGGCCGTACGCGGCGGTGCGGAACAGCGCGCGCTCCCAGAAGTCGCCGATGTCCGGCAGGTGGGCCTCCAGGTCGGTGCCTGCGGTCTCGGTGAAGAAGGGGCCGATCAGCGGGTCGGCGAAGGCCGCGCCGTAGAAGCGCCGCAACAGCGCGTCGAGGTCGTGACGGTCACCGATGTCCGAGGTGGCAGGCATCTTCCCAGTCTCCCCGAGGGCAGCGGCTCCTCCCCCGTGCCGAAGGTCCCGGTTTCCGCTCCCCCGTGGGCCGGAGGTCCCGTTCTCCGGGTCGGACCCGGGCGCCGAAGGTCCCGGCGATCGCCGCCTCCCCGTCACCGCTTGTTGATGTGCAGTCAACTACGCGCTCCTAGGTTCCGGAAGCGCGCAACCCCTTCGCCGACCGGTGCGACGGGGCGGTTCACCATCCTCTTCGGGAGCGAGACGTGGAGCGACGCAACTTCCTGCGCGGAGCGGTCATCGGCACCTCGGCCGCCGCCTTCGGCGGCAGCCTGTGGCAGAGCGCGGCCTTCGCCGCCCCCGCCCAGCCCGGCACCGGCCCCTACGGGGCGCTCGGCACCGCGGACGCGAACGGCATCCAGCTGCCCTCCGGGTTCAGCAGCCGGGTGATCGCCCGGTCCGGTCAGGCCGTGACCGGCACCTCGTACGCCTGGCACAGCGCTCCTGACGGCGGCGCCTGCTTCGCCGACGGCACCGGCTGGATCTACGTCTCCAATGCGGAGATCAACCCCGGCGGCGGCGCGAGCGCGGTGGCCTTCGACGCGACGGGCGCGATCACCGGCGCGTACCGCATCCTCTCCGGCACCCGCCAGAACTGCGCCGGCGGCAAGACCCCGTGGAGCACCTGGCTGTCCTGCGAGGAGGTGTCCCGCGGCTACGTCTACGAGACGGACCCGTGGGGCGGCACCGCCACCCGCCGGGACGCAATGGGCCGGTTCAAGCACGAGGCGGCGGCAGCCGACCCGGTGCGCCGGGTGGTCTACCTGACCGAGGACGAGAGCGACGGCTGCTTCTACCGCTTCGTGCCCACCACCTGGGGCGACCTCTCCGCCGGCACCCTCCAGGTCCTCAAGGCGGGCAACGCCACCTCCGGCAGCTTCAGCTGGCAGGACGTGCCGGACCCGGACGGGGCGCCCACCTCCACCCGCAAGCAGGTCTCGGGCGCCAAGCGCTTCAACGGCGGCGAGGGCTGTCACTACGCGAACGACACCGTGTGGTTCACCACCAAGGGCGACAACCGGGTCTGGCAGGTCAACCTCGCCGCCGGCACCTACGAACTGGCCTACGACGACTCGCTGGTGGTCGGCGGCGGCGCACCGCTGACCGGCGTGGACAACATCACCGGCAGCTCCTCCGGCGACCTGTTCGTCGCCGAGGACGGCGGCAACATGGAGATCTGCATCATCACGCCGGACGACGTCGTGACGCCGTTCCTGCGGATCACCGGCCAGTCCGGCTCCGAAATCACCGGACCGGCCTTCTCCCCCGACGGCACGCGGCTGTACTTCTCCAGCCAGCGCGGCACCAGCGGCAGCTCCTCGGGCGGCATCACCTACGAGGTCACCGGCCCGTTCCGGGCGTAACCGCCCGCACAACACCGCAGGTCCACCGGCCGCTGGGCGCCCCCGAGGAGGGCGGCGCCCAGCGGCGTCAGCGTGTGCAGGACCGCGTTGCCGTGGCGGAGGGTCGCGATGAGCCCGGCCTCGCGCAGCACGCCCGCGTGCTGACTGGCCGAGGCCAGCGAGACCCCGGCCCTGCGGGCCAGCTCACTGGTCGTCCCGCCGTCCCCGATGGCGTGCAGGACGGCCGAGCGGGTCTGACCGACGAGCTTGGCGAGCGAGGATCCGCCCGGGGCGCGGACGGTCGGCGCCTCCCCGTGGGTGACGGGGTAGACGAGGACCGGCGGCAGCGCGGGGTCACGGAGCACGACCGGGGTCTCCCGGCAGAAGTACGAGGGCTGGAGCAACAGCCCCCGGCCGTCGAGCCGGACCTCCCGGTCGACCGGATAGTCCGCCTCCAGGACCGGCGCCCGCCAGCGCAGCATCGGCGGCAGCGAGGCGAGCAGTTCGTCCGCACCGCCGTCCAGGAGGGCCCGCCCCCGACGGGCCCGGTCGGCCTCGACACTGGCCCGAATGTGCGGCCAGTACGGCTCGATGACCGCCCGGTGGTAGCTGCGCAGGGCCCCCACGAGCCGGTCGAAGGGCTCCGCGCCGCCGTCGGCGAGGGCGCGCAGCGAGTGCGGCACGCTCCGGCCCCCGGACCGGTCGGCGGCGAGCAGGGCGAGTTCGCCGCGCAGCCGTCCCGGCTCGGTGGCACGGATCGCCTGGAGGCCCTCGTCGAGCCCGTGGACCCCCTCGGCGGGCGTCAGGAAGTCGGGAAAATAACCGCGGCCGGGAACGAGCGCGGCGAGGAGTCGGGTCTCGCCGCCGAGCCGCATCCGGGCACCCGATCGCCATTCTCCGTAGACGACCGAGCCGCGCCGGTCTCTTAGACGGTGAAAACTCAGAATCGTTTCCCACAGAACGTCCGGCCGGGCGGCAGTCCGCACCCCCGCCAAGTCGTTTCCCGTGAAATGAATCCGCAGCATGAAGGTCCCCACCTGTGCACTCGCAACCACCCCCGACGACGAGTATGCACAGCATCACAGCACGTTACCAGGGTGTTTCAGCCACAGTTGAAAGGCATCGCGGCAATCGGGGGGGAACCGAAAAGCTGTACGGGTCGGGCAGGAAACCTTCAGGACCGAGGTGACGTGGTGAAGACCGTGGGGGGCTTTGCCCGTCCGGCGGCGGTCGGCGAGGTTGCGGCTCACCTGCCCGACAACGGTAAAGGGCGCGGCCTCCGGGTGGGGATCCGGAGGTCGCGCCCGCCCCGTTCTTTGCGCTGAGGAATCAAAGAAGTTCAAGGGCCAATAATCCAATCGGCCGCAATTGAACATTGACTCACATCAGCTCGACAAACAAACGAACAAACAACGGGACGGACACCTCCGCACAAAGGTGTCCGTCCCGTCTCTTTTGTGAATCCGGAGCCGCCGCCCGTCGGTGAGGGTCAAAGAGGTGACCGACGGCGGCCCCGGTGGTCTCAGCGGCTGTCGCTGCCCTTCGCCTCGGCGGCCGCGCGGCCCGCCTCCAGGCGCGCCACCGGGATCCGGAACGGCGAGCAGGAGACGTAGTCGAGGCCCACCTCGTGGAAGAAGTGCACCGACTCCGGGTCTCCGCCGTGCTCGCCGCAGACGCCGAGCTTGATGTCCGGGCGGGTGGCACGGCCGGCCTCGACCGCGCTGCGGACCAGGGAGCCCACGCCGTCCTTGTCGATGGTCTCGAAGGGGCTGACGCCGAAGATGCCCTTCTCCAGGTACGCGGTGAAGAACGAGGCCTCCACGTCGTCGCGGGAGAAGCCCCACACCGTCTGGGTGAGGTCGTTGGTGCCGAAGGAGAAGAACTCCGCGGCCTCGGCGATCTGACCGGCGGTCACCGCGGCGCGCGGCAGCTCGATCATGGTGCCGAGCGCGAGCGTGAGCTCGACGCCGGTCTGCGCCTGGACCTCGGCGATGACCTGCTCGGCCTCCTCCCGGACGATCTCCAGCTCCTGGACGGTGCCGACGAGCGGGATCATGATCTCGGCGCGCGGGTCGCCCTTGGCGTCGATGCGGTGGGCGGCGGCCTCCGCGATCGCCCTGACCTGCATGGTGAACAGGCCCGGGATGACCAGGCCCAGACGGACGCCCCGCAGGCCCAGCATCGGGTTCTGCTCGTGCAGCCGGTGCACGGCCTGGAGCAGCCTCAGGTCGTTCTCGTGCGGCTCCTTGCGGGACTCGGCGAGGGCGACGCGGACCGACAGCTCGGTGATGTCGGGGAGGAACTCGTGGAGCGGCGGGTCGAGCAGCCGGACCGTGACGGGAAGCCCGTCCATGGCCTCGAAGAGCTCGATGAAGTCCTGCTTCTGCAGCGGCAGCAGGGCTTCCAGGGCCTGGTCGCGCTCGACGTCCGTGTCGGCCAGGATGAGCCGCTCGACGTACTGGCGGCGCTCGCCGAGGAACATGTGCTCGGTGCGGCACAGGCCGATGCCCTGGGCGCCGAAGCGACGGGCGCGCGAGGCGTCCTCGGCGTTGTCGGCGTTGGCTCGGACGCGCAGCCGGCGGACCCGGTCGGCGTAGGCCATGATCCGGTGGACGGCGGCGACGAGCTCGTCGGCGTCGTCGGCGCCGGCGTGCATGCGGCCCTCGAAGTACTCGACGACCGGGGACGGCACGACGGGCACCTCGCCGAGGTAGACCTTGCCGGTGGAGCCGTCGATGGAGACGACGTCCCCCTCCTCGACGACCTGGCCGTCGGCCGTGGTCATCCGACGGCGCTTGGTGTCGACCTCCAGCTCCTCGGCGCCGCAGACACAGGTCTTGCCCATGCCGCGGGCGACGACGGCGGCGTGCGAGGTCTTGCCGCCGCGGGAGGTGAGGATGCCCTCGGCCGCGATCATGCCGTCCAGGTCGTCCGGGTTGGTCTCGCGGCGGATCAGGATGACCTTCTCGCCGGAGCGGGACCACTTGACGGCCGTGTAGGAGTCGAAGACGGCCTTGCCGACGGCCGCGCCCGGCGAGGCGGCGATGCCGCGGCCGATCTGCTCGACCTTGGCGGTCTCGTCGAACTTGGGGAACATCAGCTGGGCGAGCTGGGCACCGGTGACCCGCTGGAGCGCCTCCGCCTCGTCGATCAGCCCCTGGTCCACCAACTGCGTGGCGATGCGGAAGGCGGCACCGGCGGTGCGCTTGCCGACGCGGGTCTGGAGCATCCAGAGCTGACCGCGCTCGATGGTGAACTCGATGTCGCAGAGATCCTTGTAGTGGGTCTCCAGGGTGCTCATGATGTGCATGAGCTGGTCGTAGGACTTCTTGTCGATCGACTCGAGGTCGGCCAGCGGCACGGTGTTGCGGATGCCGGCGACGACGTCCTCGCCCTGCGCGTTCTGCAGGTAGTCGCCGTAGACGCCGGCGTGGCCGGAGGCGGGGTCGCGGGTGAAGGCGACGCCGGTGCCGGAGTCCGGGCCGAGGTTGCCGAAGACCATCGAGCAGACGTTGACGGCGGTGCCGAGGTCGCCCGGGATGCGCTCCTGGCGGCGGTACAGCTTGGCGCGGTCCGTGTTCCAGGAGTTGAAGACGGCCTCGATGGCGAGGTCCATCTGCTCGCGCGGGTCCTGGGGGAAGTCGCGGCCGGTCTCGGCCTTGACGACCTCCTTGAAGTGCTCGACGACCTTCTGGAGGTCCGCGGCGTCGAGGTCGGTGTCGCTGGCGACGCCCTTCGCGACCTTGGCCTCGTCGAGGGCCTCCTCGAAGAGGTCGCCCTCGACGCCGAGCACGGTCTTGCCGAACATCTGGATGAGGCGGCGGTACGAGTCCCAGGCGAAGCGCTCGTTGTCGGCCTGGCGGGCGAGGCCGGTCACGGACTCGTCGGAGAGTCCGATGTTGAGGACGGTGTCCATCATGCCCGGCATGGAGAACTTGGCGCCCGAACGGACCGAGACGAGGAGCGGGTCGTCGGCCTGGCCGAGCTTCTTGCCCATCTGCTGCTCAAGGGCGTCGAGGTGGGCGCTCACTTCGTCGCGGAGCTCGACCGGCTCGGAGCCGCTCTCGAGGTAGACCTTGCACGCCTCGGTGGTGATCGTGAAGCCCGGAGGGACCGGCAGGCCGAGGTTGGTCATCTCGGCGAGGTTGGCGCCCTTGCCACCGAGCAGGTCCTTCAGGTCCCTGTTGCCCTCGGTGAAGTCGTACACGAACTTCTGATCATTTTTTTCCGACACGGGTCCCGACTCCTCGACGACTCGGTTGGCTGCCCTGACGGCGAGGAACATACCCAGATCGAAGGCTTCTGGGGAGGTACGCCTACCGGTCACACGGTCTTAACCACCCGTCCGCCAGCACTTCGAAAGTTTCCGAGGCGAAGCTTCCGCTTTCACGCCCCGAAGGCCGGTTGACCCAATCCAGCACTTAGACGCTCACATGAGCGTCCGATCGAGCACTTGTGTTCAACTTCTGAACACAAAATGGGTGGCACTGAGTGCCACCCATTCAGGATGTACAGCCGGACGTAATATGCTCATCTGAGCACTAACCCCCTCAGGGGTGGCGAGGATCACTCCCTCGAACGAGCCGGATCTCAGCCGCCGGACGTATCCAGCTCGGCGTCCTCGCTCACTCCGGCACAGTCATAGGGGTCCTTCAACCAGCCGTCCGGCAGGACGACTCGGTTATTTCCGGACGTACGGCCCCTAGGACCGTCCGCCCCCACCGGCCAGGGCTGGTCAAGGTCGAGCTCGCTCAACTGAGCGCGCAGCTCGTCCAGGGAGGAGGTGACCGCCAGCTTCTTGCGCATCTCGGAGCCGACCGCAAAGCCCTTCAAGTACCAGGCCACGTGCTTCCGGAAGTCGATGACACCGCGTGCCTCGTCGCCCAGCCACTCGCCAAGCAGCCGCGCGTGCCGCACCATCGCGTCCGCGACCTCCCGCAGCCCCGGCTGCGCGTACTCCCCGGTGCCCTCGAAGGCCGACACCAGGTCCCCGAAGAGCCACGGGCGCCCCAGGCAGCCGCGGCCCACGACGACGCCGTCGCAGCCCGTCTCGCGCATCATCCGCAGGGCGTCGTCCGCCGACCAGATGTCTCCGTTGCCGAGCACCGGGATCTCCGGCACGTGCTCCTTGAGCCGCGCGATCGCGTCCCAGTCGGCCGTGCCGCCGTAGTGCTGGGCCGCCGTCCGCCCGTGCAGGGCGATCGCCGTGACCCCCTCCTCGACCGCGATCCGGCCCGCGTCCAGGTAGGTGATGTGGTCGTCGTCGATGCCCTTGCGCATCTTCATCGTGACCGGCAGGTCACCCGCGTTGCCCACGGCCTCGTTCAGGATCGCCCGCAGCAGCGGCCTCTTGTAGGGAAGCGCCGAGCCCCCGCCCTTCCGGGTCACCTTGGGAACCGGGCACCCGAAGTTCAGGTCGATGTGGTCGGCCAGGTCCTCGTCGACGATCATCCGCACCGCCTTGCCGACGGTCACCGGATCCACCCCGTACAGCTGGATCGAGCGCGGCTGCTCCGACGCGTCGAAGCGGATGAGCTGCATCGTCTTCTCGTTGCGCTCGACCAGGGCGCGCGTCGTGATCATCTCGCTCACGAACAGCCCCTTGCCGCCGCTGAACTCACGGCAGAGGGTGCGGAAGGGGGCGTTGGTGATGCCGGCCATCGGGGCGAGCACCACCGGCGGCTGCACGGTGTGCGGCCCGATGGCAAGAGGGGTGAACGCGGTCATGGGGCCCATTGTCCCGCACGGCGCGGACTCCCCGTCGGCCGTACGATCCGCACATGCCCGAGCTCACGCGCAGTCGCCGGCTGGTCGTGCTCGCGATCTGCTGCATGAGCCTGCTGATCGTCAGCCTGGACAACACCGCGCTCAACGTCGCTCTGCCCGCCATGCGGCGTGACCTCGCCGCCGACGTCTCCGGCCTGCAGTGGACCATCGACGCCTACACCCTGGTCCTCGCCTCCCTGCTGATGCTCTCCGGGTCCACCGCCGACCGGATCGGCCGCCGGAAGGTCTTCGTCACCGGTCTGGGCGTCTTCGCGCTGGGCTCGCTGCTCTGTTCCCTCGCACCGAACCTGGAGGCCCTGGTCGCCTTCCGGGCGGTGCAGGCCGTGGGCGGGTCCATGCTGAACCCGGTCGCCATGTCGATCATCACCAACACCTTCACGGAGCCCGCCGCACGCGCGCGTGCCATCGGGATCTGGGGTGGTGTCGTCGGCGTCTCCATGGCCGCCGGACCGCTGGTGGGCGGGCTGCTCGTCCAGTCGGTCGGTTGGCGCGCGATCTTCTGGGTCAACCTCCCGGTCGCCCTCGCCGCACTGCTCCTGACCCTGCGGTACGTCCCCGAGTCCCGCGCGCCCCGGCCACGACGCCCCGACCCCGTCGGGCAGCTCCTGGTGGCGGCGCTCCTCGGCTCGCTGACGTACGCGATCATCGAGACGGACCCCCTCTTCGCCGCCTTCGCGGCCGTCGCGCTCATCGGACTGCTGCACTACGAGCCCCGGCGCCGCGATCCCCTCATCGACCTCCGGTTCTTCCGCAGCGCCCCGTTCAGCGGGGCCACCGTGATCGCGGTCTGCGCCTTCGCCTCGCTGGGCGGCTTCCTCTTCCTGAACACCCTGTACCTCCAGGACGTGCAGGGGCTCTCCCCACTGGACGCCGGACTCTGGATGCTGCCGATGGCCGGCATGACCTTCGTCTTCGCCCCGCTGTCGGGACGGCTCACGGCGGCACGCGGACCGCGCCCCCCGCTCCTGCTCGCGGGAACGGCGATGACGGCCGGACCACTGCTCTTCGCCGCCTTCGCCGCCGAGACCAGCGATCCGCTGCTCCTCACCGGGTACGTGCTCTTCGGCATCGGCTTCGGCCTGGTGAACGCCCCCATCACCAACACGGCCGTCTCCGGGATGCCCCGTGCGCAGGCCGGAGTGGCGGCGGCAGTGGCCTCCACGAGCCGCCAGGTCGGACAGACCCTGGGGGTCGCGGTGATCGGCGCGGTCCTGGCGGCGGGGGCCGGTGCCGCACCGCCCCCGGAGGCGTTCGTGGCGGCGGCCCGCCCCGGCTACTGGATCATCACCGGCTGTGGCCTCGCCGTGCTGGGGGTCGGGGCGCTGAGCAGCGGCAGGTGGGCGCGGCGCACGGCCGAGCGGACGGCACGCTGCCTGACGGCGGAAGGCGGTCCGGGGGGCAGTCCGACGGGCGGTCCCGAGGGCGGTCCGACGGGCGGGTCTCAGACCGCCGCCGGGGCGCCCTCCTCCTGAGCCGCCGCGGTCGCCCGCTCCCGGACCACCAGGTCGAGCAGACGGGCCACTCCCGCCTGGGTGGCCTCGTCCACGGGAACGTAGGTGACGAGGTGGGTGCCGGCGTTCGGGCCGAGCCACAGATTGGTGTGCTCGAAGCTGAGCAGCCCGACCCGGGGGTTCCGCACCAGCTTGATGCGGCTGCCGGGAGCGACCACCTCGCGTCGGGCCCAGATGTCCCGGAACTCGGGCGAGGCCTCTTCGAGCCGTCGCACGAGCGCCTTCCAGGCGGGCTCGGCCAGGTGCTCGGCCATGGAGGCGCGGAGCTTCCCGGCGAGCAGCCGCGCGACCTCGGGGATGTCCGTGACCGCCGCCCGGAACTCCCGGTCCGTGAAGGCCAGCCAGAGGGTGTTGCGGTCCTCGCGGGGCAGCGCGTCCAGGTCGCGGAAGAGGTGCCCGAAGGTGCGGTTGTAGGCCAGGAAGTCGTA
The DNA here is from genome assembly GCF_042743065.1 of Streptomyces sp. NPDC058872. NCBI lineage: Bacteria > Bacillati > Actinomycetota > Actinomycetes > Kitasatosporales > Streptomycetaceae > Streptomyces > Streptomyces sp. NPDC058872. Next base: position 25,290 of record NZ_JBHYMK010000069.1, on the reverse strand, counting down.
TCGGCTGTTCTGGATCGCGGCGGGTACCGGCTCCAGTTGGTCGAGGAGACGGCGCAGGGTGGGGGTGACGACGGCGCAGGGCGCCTCGGGGTGCGGGTCGGCGTGCCCGGCGAGGGCGAAGAGGTGGTTGCGCTCGGTGGGGTCGAGCAGCAGCGCTCCTGCGAGGGCGTCCAGGACCTGCGGGGACACCTGGATGTTCCGGGCCTGTTCGAGCCAGGTGTACCAGGTGACGCCGACGGCCGAGAGGTGCGCGACCTCCTCGCGGCGCAGGCCGGGGGTGCGGCGGCGCGGGCCCCTCGGCAGCCCGACCTCCTCGGGGGTGATGCGCTCGCGCCGGCTGCGCAGGAAGGCGGCGAGCTCGTGGCGGCGCACATCGGGTTCGCTCATCGGGGCGTCGGGCGTGCCCTCCGCCGTTCCGGCCGTGGTCGTCGCCGCTCCGGGCGGGTTCATCGCCATGACGGTCATGCCTCCAGCGTGACGGGGCGATCAGCCGGTTTCCAGGTACTGCCTGTACCAGGATAAAGACACTCTGGTACCAGACTGAGCGGGGTCGGAAGCTCGGTTGCGTGACTTCGACCTCCCTTTCCGTCCGCGCTCCCGTCCCGACCGGTGGTCGGCCGGCGGCGGCGCTCGGCCCCCTGGGCCTGTTCACCGTCCTGCTCGGCGCCGCGCTCCCCCTCATCGACTTCTTCATCGTCAACGTCGCCCTGCCGGCCATCGACCGCGACCTGGCCGCCGGCCCGGCGCTCCTCGAACTGGTCGTCGCCGGGTACGGCCTGCCGTACGCGGTGCTGCTCGTCCTCGGCGGGCGGCTCGGCGACCTCTTCGGCCGGCGGCGGCTCTTCCTCGTCGGCATGGCCGCCTTCGGTCTGACCTCGCTCGCCTGCGGGCTCGCCCCCGACGCCTGGACCCTGGTCGCGGCCCGGGTCGCCCAGGGGGCGGCGTCGGCACTGATGCTGCCGCAGGTGCTCGCGACCATCCACTCCTCGACCCGGGGGGCGCGGCGGGCGAGGGCGCTCAGCCTGTACGGGGCGACCGGCGGCCTCTCGATGGCGGGTGGCCAGATCCTGGGCGGGGTGCTGGTGACCGCCGACCTCGCGGGCTCCGGCTGGCGCGCGGTGTTCCTGGTGAACGTGCCGGTGGCCGTGGCCGGGCTGGTCCTCGCCGTCCGCTCGGTGCCGGAGACCCGCTCGGACCGGCCGGCACCGGTGGACGTGCCGGGCACGGTGCTCCTCGCGGTCGGGTTGCTCTCCCTGCTGGCACCGTTGACGGAGGGCCGTGCGGCCGGCTGGCCGCTGTGGACGTGGGTGTCGCTCGCGGTGTTCCCGTTCGCGGCCGGCGCCTTCTGGTGGGTGGAGCGGCGGGCGGACCGCCGGGGTGCCACGCCGTTGGTCCCGCCGAGCCTGTTGGCCCTGGTGTCGCTGCGGCGCGGGATCCTGGTGGTGTTGCCGCTCTCCTTGGGCTTCAGCGGCTTCATGTTCGTGATCGCGGTGGCGCTCCAGCAGGGTCTGGGCATGGGGGCGGTGGCCTCCGGTCTGGCGCTGGTGCCGATGGCCCTCGCGTTCTTCGGCGCTTCGCTGGCGGGGCCCCGGCTGGTGCGGCGCTGGGGGACCCGGGTCGTGCCGGCGGGGGCCCTGCTCCAGGGGCTCGGCATCGCCGCGATCGCCTGGTCGGTGGGGCGCGACTGGCAGGGGCTCTCGGCGGCCGATCTGCTGCCGGGCATGGCGGTGGCCGGGTTCGGTCAGGGCCTCCAGTTGCCGGTGCTCTTCCGGGTGGTGCTCTCCGAGGTCCCGTCGGAGCGGGCGGGCGTGGGCAGCGGGGTGATGGTGACCGTGCAGCAGTCGGCGTTGACGCTCGGCGTGGCGACCTTGGGATCGCTCTTCCTCTCGCTGGCCTCCGCGCCCGCCGAGATGGGTGCGGCGCTGCGGACGACGCTGCTGGTCCAGCTGGGCGTGGTGGCGCTGACGCTGCTGCTGGGCCTGCGACTCCCCCGCACAGTGAAGTGACAATTATTGAAATCTGTCATCGGTCATGTCATGGTCGATGCATGACTGCACTGCGAAACCCCGTCCCCACCCGCCCGCTCGGCACCACCGGCCCGAGCGTCTCCGCCCTCGGCCTCGGCTGCATGGGCATGTCCGCCCTGTACGGCGGGAGCGACCGGGCCGAGTCGATCGCCACCCTCCACGCCGCCCTGGACGCCGGGGTGACCCTGCTCGACACGGGCGACTTCTACGGGATGGGGCACAACGAGCTCCTGATCGCCGAAGCCCTGCGCACCGCCCCTTCCGCCGCCCGCGAGCAGGCCCTGACCAGCGTGAAGTTCGGCGCCCTCCGCACCGTGGAGGGCGGCTTCACCGGGTACGACGGCCGCCCGGCCGCGGTGAAGAACTTCGCGGCGTACTCGCTGCAGCGCCTCGGTCGGGACCACATCGACATCTACCGGATCGCCCGCGTCGACCCGGACGTGCCGATCGAGGAGACCGTCGGGGCCATCGCCGAGCTGGTCACGGCCGGACACGTGAAGCACATCGGCCTCTCCGAGGTCGGCGCGGACACCCTGCGCCGGGCAGCGGCCGTGGCACCGATCGCGGACCTCCAGATCGAGTACTCGCTGATCTCCCGGTCCATCGAGGAGAAGGTCCTCCCCGCCGCCCGCGAGCTCGGCATCGGCGTCACCGCGTACGGGGTGCTGTCCCGGGGGCTGATCAGCGGCCACTTCACCCGGGACCGCACGCTCGGCCCCGGCGACTTCCGCGGGACGTCACCCCGCTTCCAGGGCGAGAACCTCGGCCGGAACCTGGACCTGGTGGACCGGCTGCGCGCGGTCGCCGAGGCCCGGGGCGTCACGGTCGCCCAGGCGGCGATCGCCTGGGTCCTGGCCCAGGGCCCCCGGCACGGCGTCGACGTCGTGCCGCTCGTCGGGGCCCGGCGCCGGGACCGGCTCGCAGAGGCCCTCGGCGCCCTGGAGGTCACCCTCGACGCCGCCGACCTGGCGGCGATCGAGGAGGCCGTCCCGGCGGGCGCCGCGGCCGGCGAGCGGTATCCGGCGGCCCAGATGGCCCATCTGGACAGCGAGCGCTGACGGGTACTGTCATGCCATGGCCGCCACCGAGACCCTGACCGCAGAGCGCATCCTCGAAGCCACCGAGGAGGTGCTGCGACGCTACGGCCCCGCCAAGGCGACCGTCGTCGACGTGGCCCGGGTGCTCGGCGTCAGCCACGGCAGCGTCTACCGCCACTTCCGCACGAAGGCGGCGCTGCGCGAGGCGGTCACCGAGCGGTGGCTGGAGCGGACCATCCTCGCGCTCCGCCCCTACGTCGAGGCCGGGGGTCCCGCGGACCGGCGGCTCACCGACTGGCTCACGGCCCTCTTCTCCCTCAAGCGCAAGAAGGCGGGCGGTGACCCGGAACTGATGGCCACCTTCCAGGTGCTGATCGGCGAGAACAGTGCCGTGGTCGACCGGCACGAGCAGCACCTGATCGAGCAGATCGCCGGGATCCTCCGGGACGGCCACCGGGAGGGCCTGTTCACGATCCGGGAACCGGACGTCCCGACCACGGCCCGCGCGGTCTTCCACGCCACGGACCGCTTCCACAACCCGGCCCACGCGGCCGACTGGTCGGCCCCGGACGCCGAGCAGGCCTTCACCGCGGTCGTGTCCCTCGTGCAGCGGGCCCTCAGGGCCTGAGCAGCGAGGACCGCCCGCCCCTTGAAGATCACTTGGCTCGGATTTTCCCCTTCCTTGTTCTGCGCATGACTAGCGTGCTCGCGCACCACGACCACAGGAGCTCCCAGGGGGAACCATGTCCGCACCCGCCAAGCCGGCCCGCTCGGGAGGCGCCGCAGCGATCGGCTGGATCCTCACGATCGGCCTCAATGTCATCGCGCCGGTCATCACGTACAACACGCTGACCGAGGACCACGGCTGGTCCGAGTTCTCCGCCCTGCTCCTGAGCAGCGCCTGGCCGGTGCTGGACGGTGCGATCATGATCGCCTGGCGTCGCAAGCTGGACGAATTCGCCGTCGTGACCCTGGTCTTCCTGGTGATCACGGCGGTGGCCTCGCTCGTCGGCGCGCACACCGCCCGCGCCCTGCTGGTCAAGGACTCCGGCGTGACGGGCCTGTTCGGCCTGCTCTGCCTGGGCACCCTGCTGACCCCGCGCCCGCTGATGTTCTCCTTCGGCCGGAAGTTCGCGACCGACGGCACCCCGGCGGGCACCGCCTGGTGGAACGGCATGTGGCAGTTCGAGGGCTTCCGCTCGACCATGCGCACGATGACGCTGGTCTGGGGCGTCGCCTACGTCGCCGAGGCACTGGTCCGCGTCGCGCTGGCGTACCTCCTGCCGACCGCGACCATGGTGGCCCTCAGCCCGATCATGATCTACGGGGTCCTCGGCGCCCTCGCCGTCTGGACGGCGTGGTTCGGGAAGCGCCGCGCGGCCGAGGGCGCCCGGCGCCGGACCGAGGCCGAGGCCGAGGCGGCAACCGCCTGATGACGCGGGAAGGCTCCCGGTTCCTGAGGAACCGGGAGCCTTCCCGCACGAACGACCGGGTTCAGCAGCCGAGCAGACGGCTGCCCAGGTAGCCCTGGATCTGGTCGAGGGAGACGCGCTCCTGCTTCATGCTGTCGCGCTCGCGCACGGTCACCGCGTTGTCGTCGAGGGTGTCGAAGTCGACGGTGATGCAGAACGGGGTGCCGATCTCGTCCTGGCGGCGGTAGCGGCGGCCGATGGCGCCGGCGTCGTCGAACTCGATGTTCCAGTTCTGTCGCAGGTCCGCGGCCAGCCCCTTGGCCTTCGGGGAGAGCTGCGGGTTGCGCGAGAGCGGCAGGACGGCGGCCTTGACCGGGGCCAGGCGGTGGTCGAGGCGCAGCACCGTGCGCTTCTCCATGACGCCCTTGGCGTTGGGGGCCTCGTCCTCGGTGTACGCGTCGAGCAGGAAGGCCAGCATCGTGCGGCCGACACCGGCGGCGGGCTCGATGACGTACGGCGTGTAGCGCTCGTTGGACTCCTGGTCCAGGTAGGTGAGGTTGGCGCCGGAGGCCTTGGAGTGGGCGCTCAGGTCGTAGTCGGTGCGGTTGGCGACGCCCTCCAGCTCGCCCCACTCGCTGCCGCCGAAGGAGAAGCGGTACTCGATGTCGGCGGTGCGCTTCGAGTAGTGGGAGAGCTTCTCCTGCGGGTGCTCGAACCAGCGCATGTTCTCCTCGCGGAGACCCAGGCCGGTGTACCAGTTCCAGCGCTGCTGCATCCAGTACTCCTGCCACTGCTCGTCCTCGCCCGGCTTGACGAAGAACTCCATCTCCATCTGCTCGAACTCGCGGGTGCGGAAGATGAAGTTGCCCGGAGTGATCTCGTTCCGGAAGGACTTGCCCATCTGCGCGATGCCGAACGGGGGCTTCTTGCGCGAGGTCGTCTGCACCTGGGAGAAGTTGGTGAAGATGCCCTGGGCGGTCTCGGGACGCAGGTAGGCGACGGAGCCGGTGTCCTGGGTCGGGCCGAGGTGCGTGGAGAGCAGACCGGAGAACTGCTTGGGCTCGGTGAAGGTGCCCTTGTTGCCGCAGTGGGGGCAGTTGAGGTCGGTGAGGCTCTCGGGGAGACGGCCGTGCTTCTCCTCGTACGCCTCCTCCAGGTGGTCGGCGCGGAAGCGCTTGTGGCAGGAGGTGCACTCGGTCAGCGGGTCGGTGAAGGTGGCGACGTGACCGGAGGCCTCCCAGACCTCGGTGGCCAGGATGACCGACGAGTCGATGCCGACGACGTCCTCGCGCGCGGTGACCATGTAACGCCACCACTGGCGCTTGATGTTCTCCTTGAGTTCGACACCCAGCGGTCCGTAGTCCCAGGCGGCACGCTGGCCGCCGTAGATCTCGCTGCAGGGGTAGACGAAGCCACGGCGCTTGCTCAGGCTGACGATGGTGTCGATCTTGTCGGCGGCCACGGTGCTCTCTTCATTACGAGGACGAAGTGCGAATGCCTCAGGTTACCGGCGCCCGCACCCCCCGTTTCAAATCGGTCCGGCACTCGGGGTCGGCGGAGGATCTCCGAGGGGTTCGCGAGGAAGGGCGTGGGGTGGACCACAGGAAAGGCAATTGACAACCGTTTCCAGTTTTGTTGAAAATGACTGTCATGAACGTACGTCGCCTCATACCCCGCACCGCCCTCGCCGGAGCCGTCGCGCTCGGCCTCGTCTCCCTCACCGCCTGCGCCGGCACCTCGGACGCCGCGGACAAGGGGAACGGCGGCAAGCTGGACGTGGTGGCGTCGTTCTACCCCATGCAGTACCTGGCCGAGCAGATAGGCGGCGGCCACGTCGCCGTCACCACGCTCACCAAGCCCGGCGTCGAACCCCACGACCTGGAGCTCAAGCCGAAGCAGATCGGCGAGCTCGGCGAGGCCGACGTCATCCTCTACCTCAAGGGCATCCAGCCCGCCGTCGACGAGGCCATCGCCCAGGCCGGCGTCACGCACACCGTCGACGCGACCACACTCACGGAGCTCGAAGAGCACGGCACCGGGGTCGGCCACGACCACGAGGGCGAGGAAGCGGGCCACGACCACGCCGCCGAGGCCGGCGCCGACCCGCACGTCTGGCTCGACCCCGTGAAGTACGCCGAGGTCGCGAAGGGCGTCGGCAGCACCCTGGAGAAGGCCGACCCGGACCACGCCGCCGACTACCGGAAGAACACCGACGCCCTGCTGAAGAAGCTCGACGCGCTGAACACCGAGTTCGAAACGGGCCTCGAGTCCACCGCCACCAGGACCTTCATCACCACCCACTCCGCCTTCGGCTACCTCGCCGAGCGCTACGACCTGGAGCAGGAGGGCATCACCGGAGTCGACCCCGAGTCCGAGCCGAGCCCCGCCCGCATCAAGGAACTCCAGGACATCGCCGAGAAGGACAAGGTCTCCACCGTCTTCTTCGAGACCCTGGCGAGCGACAAGACCGCGAAGACCCTCGCCGGCGACACCGGCCTCAGGACCGATGTGCTCGACCCGCTCGAGGGCATCACGGACAAGTCCAAGGGCGACGACTACATCGAGGTCATGCAGTCCAACCTCGCCGCACTGAAGAAGGCCCTCGGCGCCAAGTGACCACAGCACACCAGGAGGTACGAGCCATGGCGTCCCCGGATCCCGTCCTTTCCGTCCGCGGAGCCACGGCGGCCCTCGGCGCACGGCCCGTCCTCCGCGGCGTCGACCTCACCGTCCACCGCGGCGAGGTCGTCGCCCTGCTCGGGGCCAACGGCTCCGGCAAGTCCACCGCCGTCCGCGCCGTGATCGGCCAGGTGCCGCTGACCGACGGCACCATCGAGTTGTTCGGCACCGCACGGAAGCGGTTCCGCGCCTGGGCCCGGATCGGCTACGTGCCGCAGCGCACCACCGCCGCGGCCGGCGTCCCCGCCACCATCCGCGAGGTCGTCTCCTCGGGTCGGCTCTCCCGCCGCGCGTTCGGCTGGGCGACGAAGGCGGACCGGGCGGCCGTCGACCGGGCCATCGAGCTCGTCGGCCTCGCCGACCGCGCCAAGGACTCCGTCTCCGCGCTCTCCGGCGGTCAGCACCAGCGGGTCCTGATCGCCCGCGCCCTCGCTTCGGAGCCCGAACTCCTCATCATGGACGAGCCGATGGCCGGCGTGGACCTCGCGAGCCAGGAAATCCTCGCCTCGACCCTGCGCGAACAGGTCGCCGGCGGCACGTCGGTGCTCCTCGTCCTGCACGAACTGGGCCCCCTGGAGCCGCTGATCGACCGCGCGGTCGTCCTGCGCGACGGCTGCGTCGTCCACGACGGCCCGCCGCCCGAGGCCCTCGGCCAGCACGCCCTGCCGGGCCACGACCACGTACATCCGCACGCGGCCGGCGAGCCGCTCCGCACGGGACTGCTGACCTGACCATGGACTTCCTCGAACCCGCCTTCATGCAGAGGTCGCTCCTCGCGGCCGTCCTCGTCGGCATCACCGCGCCCGCCGTCGGCATCTACCTCGTCCAGCGCCGCCAGGCCCTGATGGGCGACGGCATCGGCCACGTCGCCATGACCGGCGTCGGACTCGGCTTCCTGCTGAACTCCAGCCCGGTCTGGATGGCGACGCTCGTCGCCGTCGCGGGCTCGATCGCGATGGAACTGATCCGGGCGTACGGGAAGACCCGTGGCGACCTCGCGCTCGCGCTGCTCTTCTACGGCGGCATGGCCGGCGGCGTCATGCTGACCAGCCTCTCGACGACCGGCTCCAACGCCAACCTCACGACGTACCTCTTCGGCTCGCTCTCCACCGTCTCGCCGGAGGACGTCACCGCGATCAGCATCCTCGCGGCCTTCGTCATCCTGATCACGGTCGGCCTGCGCAAACAGCTCTTCGCGGTCAGCCAGGACGAGGAATTCGCGCGGGTCACCGGCCTGCCGGTGCGGGCCATGAACCTGCTGATCGCGGTCACCGCCGCGGTGACCGTCACGGTCGCCATGCGGGTCGTCGGCCTGCTGCTCGTCAGCGCCCTCATGGTGGTGCCGGTGGCAGCCGCCCAGCAGCTGTCGAAGTCCTTCCGCGCGACCTTCGTCCTCGCGGTGGCGACCGGCATCACCGTCACCCTGGCGGGCACGGTCACCTCGTACTACCAGGACGTGCCGCCCGGCGCGACGATCGTCCTGTACGCGATCGGGATCTTCATCGCGTTGACCTTCCTCGCCGCCCCGCTCGCCCGGCGGAGGGCCCGACTCGCCGAGGCGGGCGCCCAGGACTGCGACGCACGGGTCCCGGGCACCCGGCGCCCGACGGACGACGTGAAGGTCTGACCCGCGGCAGGCCCGCGGGGTACGGGGGACTGGCAGAATGGCGGGGCAGACAAGCATCCAAGGAGGCCCCCGTGGTGACGGCAGGACCCCCCGTACGCGGCCGCTCGACCAAGCAGCGGGCCGCCGTGTCGGCGGCACTGAACGAGGTGGACGAGTTCCGCAGCGCCCAGGAACTGCACGACATGCTCAAGCACCGCGGTGACTCCGTCGGCCTCACCACCGTCTACCGCACGCTGCAGTCCCTCGCGGACGCCGGCGAGGTGGACGCGCTGCGCACCAGCGAAGGCGAGACGGTGTACCGCCGCTGCTCGACCGGCGACCACCACCACCACCTGGTCTGCCGCGTCTGCGGCAAGGCCGTGGAGGTGGAGGGCCCGATGGTGGAGCAGTGGGCCGAGGCGATCGCCTCGGAACACGGCTTCGTGAACGTGGCGCACACCGTGGAGATCTTCGGCACGTGCGCGGACTGTTCCGCCCAGTGACCTGACATACCCGGGGCCCGTACCGATGCTCTTTCGGTACGGGCCCTTCGGGTGTCCTCCCGGCCTCGGGTCCGGGCGGCGTCGCGCCCCGCGAAGATGCGGACCCGGCCGGCTGCGGCCGGGTCCGCCACGCCCGTCAGGCCTTGTCGAGGACGGCCAGGTCGGCCGGGTCGACGCCGCCGAAACGCCGGTCGCGCTGGGCGAACTCGACGCAGGCCCGCCACAGGTCGCGGCGGTCGAAGTCGGGCCAGAGCACGTCCTGGAACACCATCTCGGCGTACGCGCTCTGCCAGATCAGATAGTTCGAGGTGCGCTGCTCACCACTGGGCCGCAGGAAGAGGTCCACGTCCGGCATGTCCGGGTAGTACAGGTACTTCTGGATCGTCTTCTCGGTGATCTTCGCCGGGTCCAGCTTGCCCGCCCGCACGTCCTCCGCGAGCGCCTGCGCCGCGTCCGCGAGCTCCGCCCGACCGCCGTAGTTCATGCAGAAGTACAGCGTCAGCTTGGTGTTGTCCTTGGTCTGCTCCTGTGCGACCTGGAGCTCCTTGGCCACCGACTTCCACAGCTTGGGCATCCGACCCACCCAGCGCACGCGGATGCCGAGCGCGTCGAGCTGGTCACGGGTCTTGCGGATGAAGTCCCGGTTGAAGTTCATCAGGAAGCGCACTTCTTCGGGGGAGCGCTTCCAGTTCTCGGTGGAGAAGGCGTACAGCGAGATCGCCCCCACGCCCATCTCGATCGCGCCCTGGAGCACGTCCAGCACCTGTTCGGCGCCGACCTTGTGCCCCTCGGTGCGGGGAAGTCCGCGCTCCTTCGCCCAGCGGCCGTTGCCGTCCATGACGATCGCGACGTGCTCCGGCACCAGCTCCGGCTGGAGCTTCGGCGGACGGGCACCGGAGGGGTGCGGCTCGGGGGTCCTGTACTCCCGACGCTGGCGCCCGAGGAGTCGTGCGATGGCCATGGATGGTCTCTCCTAGCTCTTCTCTACGTAACGCAGGGAGCGCAGGCCGCGCTCCAGGTGCCAGTGCAGATAGGCGGACACCAGTCCGCTGCCCTCCCTGACGTGACGCGGCTCGCACGCGTCCGCCGTCGCCCAGTCGCCGGTGAGCAGCGCACTGAGCAGGCCGATGGCCTCCGCAGAGGGTACGACGCTTCCGGGGACCCGGCAGTCGCCGCATATGACTCCGCCCGCCGCGACCGAAAAGAACCGGTTCGGCCCCTGGAGCCCGCACTTGGCGCAGTCCTCGAAGCTGGGCGCATAGCCGTTGACGGCGAGGGAGCGGAGCAGGAAGGCGTCCAGGATGAGGTGGGGCGCGTGCTCGCCCCGGGCGAGCGTCCGCAGGCCGCCGACGAGCAGCAGGTACTGCTGCACGGCGGGCTCGCCCTCGTGGTCGGTGAACCGCTCCGCCGTCTCCAGCATGGCCGTGCCGGCCGTGTACCGGGCGTAGTCGGTGACGATCCCGCCGCCGTACGCGGCGATGGTCTCGCTCTGGGTGCAGAGCGGCAGGCCCCGTCCGACCAGCTCGCTCCCCCGGGCGAAAAACTGCACGTCCACGTGGGAGAAGGGTTCGAGCCGGGCCCCGAACTTCGACTTGGTCCGGCGCACTCCGCGCGCGACGGCGCGTACGCGGCCGTGGCCGCGGGTGAGGATCGTGATGATGCGGTCCGCTTCACCCAGCTTCTGGGTGCGCAGCACGATGCCGTCGTCGCGGAACAGACTCATGGGCCCATTCTCGCGTACGCCGGGAGCGGCCGGGCCCCGGGTCGTACCGGATCAGGGCACCTCGCCCCGGCTCCGGGCGTTGGCGTGGGCCGTGGCCGCGCTCAGCCGCTCCGCCGCGGTGGCTTCCCGCACCCCCTCCGGCTCCACGTCCCACTCGCGCCCGCCGCCCAGCGGGCGGATCTGCACGTGGGGGCCTTCTCGCCCCACGAGCGTCCCGACCCGTCCGGTGCGGATCTCGACGACGTACGCCCCGATGGGCAGCGTCATGGGCGACTCTCCTCCCTCGGCAGTGCGGCGACGGCGAGGAGCCGGGCCGTTCCCACCGTGCGGCATCCCGTTTCCAGGGGCGACCGCGGGGCCTTGCGGCGAGCGCGAGGGCGTCGGGCCGGAGGAAGGGACACGGGCCCTCCCCCACCGGTTCCCCGGATGGTTCCGTCGCTGCTTCTCGTGCGGTTCCGAGTGCCCCGCGGTCGTCTTCTCGGTGTCTTCCTCCACCAACGTATGCCTTTCTGAATCCATTTCCCGCTTCGCCTCTCCAGCGCGGCTACGGATCCGTAGAATTGACCGCTGGCCGGGCGGGCAACTGCGTTGTGGAACCACAGAGTTCATTCATGACCGGAAAAGGCGGCGAGATGCCCCGCAGTTCTTCGGGGAGCCCGAAAGGGGCACGGGGAGGCTCGGGTCCACCCGGGGCGAACTGCACGGACGGGCGTTCGCATCCGGAGTCCCACCGATCCGTTCGAGCGGATCATTCGCATGCGACGGCGCCCCGCGGCGGACGAATGGACGGGTTCCCGCGGTCCGGCGATTCTTTCCGGCGCACATGATGCGACTCCCCGGAAAGGCCTCCGCGCACGAACCCCTTCCGCACGCCGACCGAGCGGCACGACGAGCGGTGACGGGCCGCACGCCCGCCCCCTCGGACCCGCCCGCTCCGCGGACCGGATCGGGCCGGCCGCACCCCCGTGCACCTAGGTGGACTTATGGAAGTCATAAGTCCACCTTATGAGCCCATAGGTCGGGGGTGGGTACCTTCCTGCGCGCGCGAGTATTTAGGGTGGCCTAAGTGTCGGCGGCTCCGCCGCCACCTCGCTTGCGAAGGGAACCAGTCATGCCCCGCCCCCTCCGGGTCGCGATCGTCGGCGCCGGCCCCGCCGGAATCTACGCCGCCGATGCGCTCCTGAAGTCCGAGGCCGCCGCCGAGCCGGGCGTGTCCATCGACCTCTTCGAGCGGATGCCGGCCCCCTTCGGCCTCATCCGCTACGGCGTCGCCCCCGACCACCCCCGCATCAAGGGCATCATCACCGCCCTCCACCAGGTCCTCGACAAGCCGCAGGTCCGCCTCTTCGGCAACGTCGACTACGGCACCGACGTCCACCTCGACGACCTCCGCGCCTTCTACGACGCCGTGATCTTCTCCACCGGCGCCATGGCCGACCGCGCACTGCGGATCCCCGGCGTCGAGCTGGACGGCTCGCTGGGCGCCGCCGACTTCGCCTCCTGGTACGACGGCCACCCGGACGTTCCGCGCACCTGGGACCTGTCCGCCGAGAAGGTCGCCGTCCTCGGCGTCGGCAACGTGGCCCTCGACATCGCGCGCATCCTGGCCAAGACGGCGGACGAACTGCTGCCGACCGAGATCCCCGCGAACGTCTACGACGGCCTCAAGGCCAACAAGGCCGTCGAGATCCACGTCTTCGGCCGTCGTGGCCCCGCCCAGGCCAAGTTCAGTCCCATGGAGCTGCGCGAACTGGACCACTCGCCGAACATCGAGGTCATCGTCAACCCCGAGGACATCGACTACGACGAGGGCTCGATCGCCGAGCGCCGCAAGAACAAGCAGACCGACATGGTCGCCAAGACGCTGGAGAACTGGGCGATCCGCGACGTCGGCGACCGCCCGCACAAGCTCTTCCTGCACTTCTTCGAGTCCCCCGTCGAGATCCTCGGCGAGGACGGCAAGGTCATCGGCCTGCGCACCGAACGCACCGAGCTCGACGGCACGGGCAACGTCAAGGGCACCGGCCAGACCACCGACTGGGACGTCCAGGCCGTGTACCGCGCCGTCGGCTACCTCTCCGACGAGCTGCCCAAGATCCCCTGGGACGCCGTCTCCGGAACCGTCCCGGACCAGGGCGGTCGCGTGATCGAGGAGACCGGCGAGCACCTGGCCTCCACCTACTGCACCGGCTGGATCCGGCGCGGCCCCGTCGGTCTCATCGGCCACACCAAGGGCGACGCCAACGAGACCGTGGCGAACCTCCTGGAGGACTTCGCGCACGGGCGGCTGCTCACGCCGAGCACCCCGGAGGAGGACGCGGTCGTGACCTTCCTGGAGGGCAAGGGCATCACGTACACGACCTGGGAGGGCTGGTACGCCCTGGACGCCGCGGAGAAGGCGCTCGGCGAGCCGCAGGGCCGCGAGCGCGTGAAGATCGTCGAGCGCGAGGACATGCTGCGCGCGAGCGGCGCCCTCGACTAGGAACGTGCGGCGGAGGCCCCGTCCGGCCCGCAGCGCCCCCGCAGCTGACGGAACGCGCCCCGCCCCCGCGAGGCCCTCGCCCCGGCCCGGTCCTACCCTGGAAGGATCGGGAAGGGGTGAGGGCCATGTCCGCACCCACGGTCGACCGGCTCACCCGGGCACGGGACGCGGCGGCCCGGGAGTCCTGGGCCGAGGCGTACGGGCTGCTGCACGCCCACGACGAGCACCCGTCGCGCGCCCTGACCGCCGACGACCTGATGACCCTCGCCGACGCGGCCTGGTGGTCGGGCCGGGTGGACGAGTCCGTCGCCGCCCGGCTGCGGGCGCACGCGGGGTACGCGGCGGTCGGAGACCACCGGGGCGCGGGGCTGGCCTCCTGGTGGCTGTCGTACGAGTACGAGGGCCTCGGTCGCCCCGCGGCGGCGGCCGGGTGGCTGCACCGGGCCCACCACCACCTGGACGAGCTGCCGCCCTGCCCCGAACAGTGCTTCCTCGCCTGGAGCGATGCGGAGGCGGCGTCGACCCGCGGCGACGGCCCGGCCGCCCTCGCCGCCGTCCATCGGATGGCCCGGCTCGCCCACCGCTCGGACAGCGCGGACCTCCTCGCCCTGAGCCGCCAGGCCGAGGCGTCGGTGCTCCTGGCGAGCGGCCGTCGCGCCGAGGCCCTGGGCCTGCTCGACGACGCGATGTGTGCGGTCACGGCCGGCGAGCTGACCGGCGTCTTCACGGGCTGGCTGTACTGTCTGGCCCTCACCCAGTGCATGGCCGCGGCGGACTTCCGGCGTGCGGTGGAGTGGACGGAGGCGGCCATGGAGTGGTGCGCACCGCCCTGGACGGGCCGGCCGCCGGCCGGGCCGACGGAAACCGTCCCCTCGGGGGAGAACCCCTTCCGGGGGGTGTGCCGGGCCCACCGGGTCGAGGTGCTCGACCTGCTCGGGGCCTGGGCCCTCGCGGAGGCGGAGGCACGGCAGGCGTGCCGGGAGGTACCGGTGGACTGCCTGGAGTCGGCGGCCTCCGCGTACTACGCCGCCGGGAACATCCAGCGGCGCCAGGGCCGCCCGGCGGACGCCGCCGCCTCGTACGCCCACGCCCACGAACTGGGTCGGATCCCGCAGCCCGGACTCGCCCTGCTGAGGCTCGCCCAGGGCCGCGCCGACGCGGCGGTGGCCGGTGTGGATCTGGCGCTCGCCTGCCAGAGCGACCCCCGTCACGACCTCCTGGGCCGGGCCAGGCTGCTCGCCGCCCGGACCGAGGTGGCCCTCGCGGTCCGTGACGTGCCCGGGGCCGCGGGCGCGGCGGCGGAGCTGGAGGTGTTGGCCGGGGACGTACCGCTGCTGCGGGCGATGGCCGACACGGCGCGGGGCGCGGTGGCCCTGGCGGAGTCGCGGCCGGAGCCGGCGCTCCGACTGCTGCGCCGGGCGCTCACCGGCTGGCTGGAGCTGCGCGTGCCGTACGAGGCGGCACAGGTCCGGATGCTCCTCGCGGCGGCCGACCGGACGGTGGGCGACGAAGAGGCGGCCCGGTTGGAGCTGGGTGCCGCACGGGCGGTGTTCGAGCGGCTCGGGGCGGTGCCGGACGCCCGACGGGCGGCGGCGCTGCTGGGCGGCGGGGCGCGGCGGCGGTTCCCGGGCGGACTGACGGCCCGGGAGGCGGAAGTGCTGCGGCTCGTCGCCACGGGCGGGACCAACAGGGACATCGCGCGGACCCTGGTGATCAGCGAGCACACGGTCGCCCGGCACCTGAACAACATCTTCGCGAAGCTGGAGGTGGGCTCGCGGGCCGCCGCCACGGCGTACGCGTACGCCCACGGCCTGGTGTGACCCGCACCGGCACCGGCTCCCTCGCCGGAAGGCACCGTCGGTACGGGCGACGCGCCCTCGGCCCGGTCGCGGGCACGAACCGGTCGCGGGCACGAACCGGTCGCGGTCCGGAACGGGTCGCCGCGCTCCGTGGCCGTCCGCTGCCGTGGACTCCGCATGGGCCGAACCGCCCATCCCGTCCCGCACCCGCCATGGGCGGTTCGGGCGATGCCGCCCGGGCGGCGGCCCGGGTACACCGGAGGCATGACCACGACGACCCACTCCCTGGACACGCTCCGCGGTGCCGTGCGCGGCGCCGTCGTGACCCGTGACGATCCGTCGTACGACGTTTCCCGTCGGGTCTACAACGCCCTGCACGACCGCCGCCCGGCCGTCGTCGTCCACGCCGTGGACGCCGGCGACGTGATCGCGGCGGTGCTCCACGCCCGGGAGCACGCGCTCCCGCTGGCCGTGCGCGGCGGCTCCCACTCGGTCGCCGGTTTCGGCACCGTCGACGACGGACTGGTCGTCGACCTGTCCCGGATGCGCGGCGTCCGGGTCGACCCCGAAGCCCGTACGGCACGGGCCGAGGGCGGCGCCACCTGGGGCGACTTCAACCACGCCACCCACGCCTTCGGACTCGCCACCACCGGCGGGGTGGTGTCCACGACCGGCATCGGCGGCCTGACGCTCGGCGGCGGCATGGGACACCTCGCCCGTCGCTACGGGCTGAGCTGCGACAACCTGCTCGCGGCGGACGTGGTGACCGCCGGGGGCGAGCTCCTCTCCTGCGACCGGGAGCGGAACCCCGACCTGTTCTGGGCGCTGCGGGGCGGCGGTGGCAACTTCGGGGTGGTCACCTCGCTCGCGTACCGGCTGCACCCCGTCGACGTGGTGCTCGGCGGGATCACCTGCTACCCGCTCGACGGGGACGTGGCCCGCGCCTGGCGGGGGATGAACGCGGACGCCCCGGTCGAACTGAACTCGATCCTCGTGTTCGCGCTCGGTCCCGAGGAGCCGTTCCTGCCGGAGCGCTGGCACGGGCGCCCGATCTGTGCCGCCTTCACCTGCTTCAGCGGTGCGCCGGAGGAGGACGAGGGGGTGCTCGCCCGGCTGGACGGCCTCGGCCCGGTCATCGGCCGGTTCATGGACCGGTTGCCGTACCCGGTGATCAACACCCTCTTCGACGAGCAGCTCCCGCCGGGGCTGTACCACTACTGGAAGGGCAACTTCAGCCGTGAGCTCTCGGACGGTGCGATCGCCGTGCACGTGGAGTACGGCGAGACCATGCCGTCGCTGGAGTCGGACACGGCGATCTTCCCGATCGACGGGGCGTGCCACGAGGTGGGCCCGGAGGAGACCGCGTTCGCGTACCGGGACGCCTCCTTCTCGCACTCCTTCGGCGGCACCTGGACCGATCCGGCGGACACCGAACGGAACGTCGCCTGGACCCGGGCCTACGACAAGGCGCTCCGGCCGCACACCCAGGAGGGCGGCTACGTCAACTTCATGGACGCCGACGACCAGGACCGGGTGCGGGTCAACTACCGGCAGAACTACGACCGGCTGCGCGGGGTGAAACGCCGCTACGACCCGGACAACGTGTTCCGGCTGAACCAGAACATCGCGCCGTAGGGCCCGGGCCCCGGCCCGTCCGCGGGAGACCGGCTACGGCACCGTCCGGGCCGAGGCGAGGAGGCGGACGGTGTCGTCGGGGGCGAGCGCCAGCGCGTTCCCGACCGTCCCGAGGACCTCCGTCTCGGACGGGGTGTAGGGGCCGTCCGCGAGGGCGATCCGGGCGGCCTGGAGCAGGACCGACTCCCGACCGGCGGGGGCCAGGTGCGGGGTGAGCGGCTCCAGGGCCTCGTGGAGTTCGATCGCGAGGAGCGCGCCCTCGGGGTTGACCTCGGGCATGAAGCGCCCGGTGTCCGCCTCCAGGGCCTCCACGAGGTCGACGAGCTGGACGGCCGTGCACTCGGCGAAGCCGGCGGACCGGACCGCGGTGACGGCCCGGTCCAGGGCCTCGCGGGAGTCGGTGCCGCCGGCCGCGAGCACCGCCAGGGCGACGGTGTGCACGGCGTCCCTCAGCATCGCGGAGAAGCGGCTCGTCGTCGGGTGGTCGAGCACCTCCGTGCCGAAGTGCGTGTGGCAGGCCGTGCACTCGATGACGGGGCCGGTGACGCCCCGGGGCAGGACGGGCACACCGAGCACGGCGAACCTTCGGCGGCCGGTGCGCTGCCGGTAGTTGCGGTCGCCTCCGCACTCCTCGCAGAAGAACTCGCCGTCTCCGACGGTGTTCCAGGAGGTGCGGATTCCGCAGACGGTCAGCTTCCCACCGCGTGGATTCCGGGCAGACCGCATACGCACCTCCTCGACGGCCCGGCTGCACTGCCGGCGTGGGCGTGATGTTAGCCACATCCGTGATGTGGCGTCAGCACCCCGGCGACAGATCCCTGTGGAGATGGCCGAGACACGCCACTGCCCCGAGGGCCTCAGGAGGCGCGGCGGCGACGCTTCGCGAAGGCCAGCAGGCCCCCGCCGACGGCGACGGCGGCCACCGCGGCCCCGATCGTGCCGGGACCGATGGCCGAACCGGTCGTCGCGAGATCACCCTCCGGAGTGGCGGACGGTGCCGGGGTGGGGGTGGTGGTGGACCCTCCCGGGGTGGTGGGCGCGGCCGGGGTGGACGGGGAGGCCGAGCCCGAGGGGGTGTCCGGGGTGCCCGGGGTCTCGCCGTCCCGACTCGGGGTGGGCTCGGGGGTCGCCGGCGGGGTCGGGGCGGGGGTGTCGGTCGGCTTCGGCTTCTCCGGGGTGGGGACCGGACCCGGGGTGGTGCCCTTCGGGAGACAGCCGGTGAAGTTCATCTGGTGGGTCTCGGCACCGGGGACGGTCTTCAGGGACGCGGCGATCACGGAGCCGTTGACGTGCCCGGGGCCGTAGCCCTTGCCGCCCATCGAGACGTCGGCGTTCGGCGCGAGGATGGTGCCGGGCCAGGAGGTGTAGTTCTTCTTCACCGTCTCGGCCTGCGGGAAGTTCCACAGCAGCTTGGCGCGGATCTGCCGGTACTCGTCGCGCGGCATGGCGTAGTCGTCGATGACGGGGGCGCCGCCGTCCAGGTTCTTGTAGTAGACGCCATAGGTCGCCGAGGTGCTCATGTCGTACGAGGTCCCGAGCACGTTCACGAGGGTCGAGGAGCCGACCGGGACGTCGAGGGTGATGGAGCGGGCCTTCTCCAGGTCCGCGGCGCTCACGGCGAAGACGTTGAGCTGCTCGTCGGTGCCGGCGAGGAACAGGCCGTCGCCGGCCGCGGAGACCGTGCCGCCGGTCGGGGCGGCGGCCCAGGCGGAGGACAGGGTCCGCAGCGCTGCGAACTCCTTGCCGAAGTCGACGGGGGACGTCGGGGAGGCGCCCTCCCGGACTCTGTCGCCGTCGACGCCGAAGCCCTGACCGGGGGTGGAGCGGTCGACGACCTTGCCGGCGATGCCGGTGCCCTTGTCCAGGACGACCTGGTTCGCATAGAGCGTGCCGCCGACGACGAGGCTGTGGCCTCCGGGCAGTTTCGCGAGGTCGGCGGCGGTGAGCTTGTGGCCGATGGAGAAGCCGGAGGGCTGCTTCGGGTCGCCGAAGGTGGCGTCGCCGCCGACCGCGACGGCGCCCTCGGAGTCCGAGTGGCGGACGGAGTCCTTCTCGATGAACTCGGCGTACAGACCGGCCGTACCGAGCGGGTGCGTCACGCACTCCGTGGTGGCGGCGGAAGCAGCGGGGGCCCAGCTGAGGGCGGCACCGGTCACCGCGAGGACGGCGGCCACGGCAGCGGACGTGCGCATGCGAAACTCCAGGTCAGGGAGGTACGGGGAGGGCGCGTGGGGGGTGTGTCCGAGTGGACGAGCCGACCTTCCGCCATTCCCCGATGTGGCGTCAACCCACCCGATATGCCCCCGATTCCGACACTGCCGGATGATCTTCCTTAAGCGAGCCTGAAACCGTGACGCAGCTCACATGCGCGACTGCCCCGCCCCCTCCGGGAAGGAGGGTGCGGGGCAGCGGCGGGGGGGTCAGCGGGCGGAGCGGTTGACCGCCGAGATGACCGCCTTCAGGGAGGCCCGGGTCGTGTTGGCGTCGATGCCGATGCCCCACAGGACCCGACCGTCGATGGCGCACTCGATGTACGAGGCGGCCTGCGCGGAGGCGCCCTCGCTCATCGTGTGCTCCTGGTAGTCCAGCAGGCGGGCGTCCACGCCGATGGACTGCAGCGCGGCGAAGAAGGCGGAGATCGGGCCGTTGCCGGAACCCGACAGGACGGTGTCGACGCCGTCCACGACCGCCTCGACGGTCAGCGTGTCGGTGCCGTCGGTGTCCGAGGTGGTCTGGCCGGAGCGCAGCTGGATGCGGCCCCAGGCGTTCTCCGGGTTGGGCAGGTACTCGTCCTGGAAGACGGCCCAGATCGCGGCCGGGGTGACCTCGCCGCCCTCGCTGTCGGTCTTCTGCTGGATGATGCGCGAGAACTCGATCTGCATCCGGCGGGGCAGGTCCAGCTTGTGGTCGTTCTTCAGGACGTACGCGATGCCGCCCTTGCCGGACTGCGAGTTGACCCGGATGACGGCTTCGTAGGAGCGGCCGACGTCCTTCGGGTCGATCGGCAGGTAGGGAACGGCCCACTCGATCTCGTCGACGGTCCTGCCCAGGGCCGCCGCATCGGCCTCCATGGCGTCGAAGCCCTTCTTGATGGCGTCCTGGTGGGAGCCGGAGAAGGCGGTGTAGACCAGGTCGCCCGCGTAGGGGTGGCGCGGGTGGACCTCCATCTGGTTGCAGTACTCGGAGGTGCGGCGGATCTCGTCGATCTGCGAGAAGTCGACCTGCGGGTCCACGCCCTGCGAGAACAGGTTCATGCCCAGGGTCACCAGGTCGACGTTGCCGGTCCGCTCGCCCTGCCCGAACAGGCAGCCCTCGATGCGGTCGGCACCGGCCATGATGGCCAGCTCGGCCGCCGCGACGGCCGTGCCGCGGTCGTTGTGCGGGTGGACGGACAGGCAGACGTGCTCGCGCCGGGTCAGGTTCCGGGCCATCCACTCGAACCGGTCCGCGTGCGTGGACGGCGTCGAACGCTCCACGGTGGCCGGCAGGTTCAGGATGATCTCGCGCCCCGGGCCGGGCTGCCAGACGTCGCAGACCGCCTCGCAGACCTCCAGGGCGAAGTCCAGCTCGGTGTCGGTGAAGATCTCGGGGCTGTACTGGTAGCCGAAGACCGTCTCCGGGCCCAGCAGCTTCTCCGCGTACTCCATCACCAGACGCGTGCCGTCCACGGCGATCTGCTTGATCTGCTCCTTCGAGCCGCGGAAGACGACCCGGCGGAAGGTGGGCGCGGTGGCGTTGTAGAGGTGCACGGTGGCCCGCTTGGCGCCGACCAGGGATTCCACGGTCCGCTCGATCAGGTCCTCGCGCGCCTGGGTCAGGACGGAGATGGTGACGTCGTCCGGGACGGCGCCCTCTTCGATGATGGAGCGCACGAACGCGAAGTCGGTCTCGCCGGAGGAGGGGAAGCCGACCTCGATCTCCTTGTAGCCCATGCGTACGAGCAGGTCGAACATCTCGCGCTTGCGGGCCGGGGACATCGGGTCGATCAGGGCCTGGTTGCCGTCGCGCAGGTCGGTGGACAGCCAGCGCGGCGCCTTGGTGATGCGCTGCTCGGGCCAGGTCCGGTCGGGGATGGCCACGGCCTCGTAGCGACCGTACTTGTGGATCGGCATCCCGGACGGCCGCTGGGTGTGGGTCGCGTTGGTGACGGGCGTCGGCCGGCTGACGAAGGGCGACTGGGACATTGCGTAGGGCTCCTCGGGTCAAGCGGGAGTGGGGTCCCCCCGGCTCGTGGAGCACGGGGGAGGCCGACTGTCGAACGCAACACCGAAACCCGCGGGGAGGGGGTCGGCCTACGACTACAGGCCCTCGCCGCGGCAGCTAAGGAGAAGCAGCCCGAAACGCATGATGTGCGTCACCATAGCCCAGGTCCGTGGAAGGCGGACGTCCCGTTCCAGTATGCGGGACGGCCGTCGCGTCAAGCGCGAAAGGTGACCCATCACTCCATTTCGCCAATCCTCGTCTCCTCCCGTGACAGCGGCATCACGGAGTGCCACATTGCAGGAATGACTCCCCACGCGTCCGTCTTCTGCTCGATCGTGCCGCCCCACCTCCTGGAGCACCTGGCGCACTCCGCCGATCCGACCGTCGCCACGACCGCCCGTCGCACCCTGGTGGCGGACGCCGCGGCCCGCGCGTTCCGGGTGCTGCCGCTGCCCGGGGTCGTACCGACGCCCGCCCCCGGCGACGCCGCCACGCCGCACCGCAGCATCCACGACTGTCTGCGCGGTACCGCGCTGCCCGGTGAGAAGGTCCGCGGCGAGGGTGCGGAGCCGGTCGCCGACGCCACCGTCAACCGGGCGTACGCCGGCCTCGGGGCCACCTTCGACCTCTTCCTGAACGCCTTCGGGCACGACTCGATCGACGGCGCCGGACTGCCGCTGATCGCCTCCGTCCACTACGGCGAGGACTACGGCAACGCCTTCTGGAACGGCGAGCAGATGGTCTTCGGCGACGGCGACGGCGAGATCTTCCTCGACTTCACGCTGCCCGTGGACGTCATCGGTCACGAGCTGGCCCACGGTTTCACCCAGTACACGGCGGGCCTGGAGTACTTCAGCCAGTCCGGCGCCCTCAACGAATCGGTCTCCGACGTCTTCGGCTCGCTCGTGAAGCAGTACGCGCGCGGCCATTCCGCCGAGCAGGCCGACTGGTTGATCGGCGAGGGCCTCTTCCACCCCAGCGTGGAGGGGAGGGCACTGCGCTCCATGAAGGCGCCCGGCACCGCGTACGACGACGACGTCCTGGGCAAGGACCCGCAGCCCTCCCACATGGACGACTACGTCCGCACGGGCCGCGACAACGGCGGGGTGCACATCAACTCCGGCATCCCCAACCACGCCTTCTACCTGGCCGCGACCGAGCTCGGCGGCAACGCCTGGGAGCGGGCCGGACAGATCTGGTACGACGTGATGACCGGCGGCTCCCTCACCCCCGAGACCCGCTTCTCCGAGTTCGCCCGGGCCACCGTGGCGGCGGCCCGGGCGCGGTACGGCGACGGGGCGGAGATCCAGGCCGTGCTGAAGGCGTGGGCGGCGGTGGGGGTGCCCATCGACTGACCGACTGGTAGACAGGGCCCATGCGGATTCGAGTGCGGCGCACCGGCGGCTTCGCGGGCATCGAGCGGTCGGCGGAGGTGGACACCGTCGACCGGCCGGACGCCGACGGGTGGCGCGACCTTGCCGGAGCCGTCCTCGCGGACGGCGACGGCAACGGCCGGGGCGTGCCGGACGGCTTCTCGTACGAGATCACCATCGACGGGCGCACGGTCCGCTGCTGCGACCCGCACCTCACGGACGCCCAGCGCGCCCTGATCACGAAGGTGCTCAAGGAAGGCGCCTGAGCCGCCCGGGGGGCGCGCCCGTGCGGCCGCGCCCTAGAAGCCCAGCTTCCGCAGCTGCTTCGGGTCGCGCTGCCAGTCCTTCGCCACCTTCACGTGGAGGTCGAGGAAGACCGGGGTGCCGAGGAGCGCCTCGATGTGCTTGCGGGACTTCATGCCGACCTCCTTGAGGCGGCTTCCCTTGGGGCCGATGATGATGCCCTTCTGGCTGGGCCGCTCGATGTAGACGTTGGCGTGGATGTCGAGCAGCGGCCGGTCCGCCGGACGGTTCTCCCGCGGGATCATCTCCTCGACGACCACCGCGATGGAGTGCGGCAGCTCGTCCCGTACGCCTTCGAGCGCGGCCTCCCGGATCAGTTCCGCCACCATGACCTGCTCCGGCTCGTCCGTGAGGTCGCCCTCCGGGTAGAGCGGCGGGGACTCCGGGAGCAGCGGGATGAGCAGGTCCGCGACGAGTCGGACCTGCTTGTCGCCCACGGCCGAGACGGGGACGATCTCCGCCCATTCGATGCCCAGCTCCCTGCCGAGCTGGTCGATCGCGATGAGCTGTTCGGCAAGTGCTTTGGAGTCGACCAGGTCGGTCTTGGTGACGATCGCGACCTTCGGGGTCTTCTTGATCTCGGCGAGCTCCTTGGCGATGAACCGGTCGCCGGGGCCGAGCTTCTGGTCGGCGGGCAGGCAGAAGCCGATGACGTCGACCTCGGCCCAGGTGGTGCGCACGACGTCGTTGAGCCGCTCGCCGAGGAGGGTGCGCGGCTTGTGGAGGCCGGGGGTGTCGACCAGGATCAGCTGGGCGTCCGGGCGGTGCACGATGCCGCGGACGGTGTGCCGGGTGGTCTGGGGCCGGTTCGAGGTGATGGCCACCTTCTGTCCGACCAGAGCGTTCGTGAGGGTGGACTTGCCCGCGTTGGGGCGGCCGACGAAGCAGGCGAAGCCGGCCCGGTGGACGGCTTCGGTTTCTTGGTTGCGAGCGCTCATGGGGGCCATTGTCCCCGATGGGAGCCCGCGTCACGCACTCAGTGCCCTGCGTCGGCGCATCCACAGGCCGAAGAAGCCCGTCGCCGCACCCACCAGGAGGACCGCCGCGGCGAACCAGGGCAGGGCGAGGAAGGAAACGGTGGCGGTTTCCCGCACGCCCTTCGCGGTGACGGTGAGGGTGACGTCCCCCCGGTCGAACTGGGGGGAGCCGGCCCAGCGGGCGGTGAGTCGGATCTTCTGGCGGGGCAGCAGTTCGGCGGGAACCCCGTCCAGGTCGCGTTCGAGGAGGGTGCGGCCGAAGAGGCCCCGCGCCTCCAGCGCGACCTTGGGATCGAGGGTGACGTTGCCCCGGTTGTGCAGGGTGTACGAGACGAGTGCGCT
This sequence comes from Streptomyces sp. NPDC058872, assembly GCF_042743065.1. Classification (NCBI taxonomy): domain Bacteria; kingdom Bacillati; phylum Actinomycetota; class Actinomycetes; order Kitasatosporales; family Streptomycetaceae; genus Streptomyces; species Streptomyces sp. NPDC058872. The sequence continues at coordinate 1,189 of NZ_JBHYMK010000069.1, read as the reverse complement.
GCTCGTACGGGTTCCGGGGACCAGCGGCCGGTCCTGGTCGAGGGTGACGTCCTCGACGGCCAGGGCGGGGACGGTCGGTCCGTTGACCCGGAGGTAGACCCGGGCGCCGACCGCCCGCTGGACGCCGACGGCGACGGAGCCCCCGCCGCCCGGGGCGATCCTCTCGTCGAGGGCGACGAGCGCCCCGGGGTGGTCACCGGGGTCGGCGTCGGCGGGCACGGCCAGGGTGTAGGGGACGGTGACGGTGGAGCGGGGCGGGACCGTGATGCGGGTCCGCTCGGGCTTGATCCAGGCGCCGGCCCCGGTCTGTTCCTCCTTCTGGGTGCGGACCGCGAAGCCGCCGTCGCGTTCGGTGTTGTAGGCGTCGGCGCCGTAGAGCCGGAAGGTGAGCGGGGCCGCCGTCTTGTTGGCCACGGTGACGCGGTCGGTGAGCGTGCTGCCGGGGTCGGCCACCAGGTAGAAGTACGGGCGGTCGCCCAACTGGGAGGCGGCCGGATAGACGGCCCACTCGCCGTTCTCGGCGGCCCGCGCGCTGGACGCGGGGACGAGGAGCGGGAGGAGCGCGAGGAGGGTGCTCAGGAGGAGGACGTACGGCTTGGTGCGCACGGGTGCGGACTCCCGGGGTGCGGATCGGGCGGGCCGGCCGGGTGCGCGCCCGGCCCGCGGGGCGGTCAGGAGAGGGTCAGCGTGAGCACGCCCTCGTACGCACCGGGCGCGGTGAACGCCGGGACGTCGAGGGAGAGCTGTGCGTCAACGGTGAACTCGCCGCCCGTGAGGGTGCCGTTCGGGGTGGAGGCGAGGGTCGCGCCGCCACTGCCGACCGGTCCTGCCGAGCCGGCCGCGCAGGCGCTGGGGCTGCCCGCCTTGGCCGTGCAGGCGGGGGTCCAGCTCAGCTTCCCCGCGCCGATGGCTCCGCCCGGCCCGGTGAAGTCGGTGACCTTGCCGGTCAGGGACCAGCCGGCGGGGCCGCCGCGGAAGTCCTTGACGGTCACCGTCTGCAGGGCGCCGGTGGCCGCACCGCCCGCACCGAAGTCGACGGAGGACAGTTGGACGGCGTCACCGGCCTGGGCCATGGACAGTTCGCCCGCCGTGACGGTCGCGGTGATCTTCTGGCTGTTCGGCGGAGCCGGCACGATGACCTTGTACGCGGCGGGGCCGGCACCCTTGTCGGGGTCCCAGGCCGCCCCCT
>NZ_JBHYMK010000068.1:0-37435 GCF_042743065.1 Streptomyces sp. NPDC058872 | reverse complement strand
TGCTCCGCGACGGGACCTTCTACGAGACCCGCACCCCCGAACCGGCCGCCGCATGACGCGCTCGACCTTGACGAAGGACATAGAGGCACCCCCCCGACCGGGGCGCGTCCCCTTCCCGCTACGAGGGCGCCCGCGAGAGCTTCCACTCCTCCGCGTAGTCGTTGAAGATCGCCCGCAGGTGATGGCCGATCTTCAGGTAGTCCAGGTCGTCCAGGTTCGCCAGCGAGACGCGGACCGACCACTCGGGGCCGTCGAAGCCGCCGCCGTTGAGGAGCACGACGCTGGTCTGCTCGGCGAGCCGGAACAGCGGGTCCACCGGTTCGTAGTTCTTCTCCAGGAAGTCCGCGAAGTCCTTGCCGTGCACCCGCTCCGCCTCTGCGAGGAGGTCGAGTTCGATGTAGTACCCGGCCCGCTCCGGGTCGCCGGCGATCTTCATCTGGGCGCCTTCGAGGAGCAGGTCGAGCCGCTGCCGCACGATGTCCCGGATCTTCCGCTTGTAGGCCTGGCCCTCCTCCAGCATGTCGAAGAGGGAGAAGAGCGCCATCATCACCTGCTGGGGCAGGGAGAGCCCGGCCGTGTGGTTGAGGGCGACCTGCCGGGAGTCGGCCACCAGCCGGTCGATGAAGCGGATCTTCGCCGGTTCCAGGGAGAGCGTGCCGTAGCGCCTGTCGAGCCGGTCCTTCACCGCCGCGGGCAGGTCCGCGATCATCTCGTCGATCACGTTGTCGTCGTGCAGGCCGATGACGCCCAGCCGGTGGCCGGTGCAGCCGTAGTGCTTGGAGTACGAGTACACGAGCAACGTGTTGCGGGGGAGGTCGGCCGCGAGCGAGCGGAAGCCCTCCACGAAGGTGCCGTACACGTCGTCCGTGACGACCAGCAGGTTCGGGTTCGGGCCGGCGACGATGTCCTTGATCTGCTGCGCCACCCGTTGGCTCATCGCCAGCGAGGGGGGGTTGGAGGGATTGACGACGCAGACCAGCTTGACCGAGGGGTCGGCCAGCTTCTCGACCTCCTCCGCCGGGTAGCGCCACTCGCGCACGCCGGTCTCCGCGAAGAGGCTCGCGCGCACGGTGACGACGTCGAACTCATAGGTGTCGAGCTCGGGGATCTCGATGTACGGGGTGAAGACCGGCACCATGAGCGCGATCCGGTCGCCCTTCTGCAGGATCCCGTTCTTCAGCAGGGAGTCGAAGACGTAACACATGGCGGCGGTACCGCCCTCGGTCGCGAACAGCGACAGGTTCCCGGCCGGCGGTCGCCCGTCGAACATCTCGTCGTGCAGGTAGCCGCGGACGATCTGCTCGACGTGCGGCAGCATGCGGTCCGGTACCGGGTAGTTGTCGCCGATCGTGCTGTCGGTCAGCTCGTGCACGAAGGCGTCCTTGTCGAACCCGAAGCGTTCGACCGCGTGCTCCACGCAGTCCTGCAGCATCTCGATGCCCGGCAGATCCGGGTGGCGGCGGACGAAGGCGTCGAAACGGCCTCCGGAGCCGATGAGTTCGGGCATGCCGCCGAGGTTGTCGGCGGTCCAGACCCGGCGGGACTCCGCGAGGGAGAAGTAACCGAGCGCGAAGAACGCCTCGCGCGGGCCGGTGGCGACCCAGTTCGGATTGCCGCGGCCCGCATTGAGCATCTGGCTCTGCGACTTCTCCTTCTGGCCGGGCTCGCCCTTCTGGGCGGCCCGTGCGAGCTGGAGGAACTTGTCCTTCAGCTCGAACGGCGAAAGCTGTGCGAAGGACTGGATCTCCTGGCGGGTGAACGTGGTCTTGGGCACGGCGACTTCCTTGGCTGCGTAGGGGTTTCGAATCGGGGCGGGGTCAGTGGTTGAGGATGACGATCACGGCGCCCCAGATGGTCAGCAGGACGTTGCCCACCGCGTAGGGGATCGTGTACCCGAGGGTCGGGATCTGGGACTTGGACTGCTCGTTGATCGCACCGATCGCCGCGGTCGTGGTCTGGCCGCCCGCCAGGACGCCCATCAGGATCGGGAAGCGGATCTTCTGGACGTGGTGACCGACGAGGAAGCCCACGACCAGCGGCACCACCGTCGCCACCGCACCCCAGACGAGGAGCCCCCAGCCGGCCGCCGACAGACCGCTGGTGAAGCTCGGCCCGGCGTTGATGCCGACGACCGCGACGAAGAGGCAGAGCCCGAGGGTGTCCATGAACCACTGGGCCCCCGGCGGCACGTTCCCGTACGTCGGGTACTTGCCGCGGATCCAGCCGAACACCAGGCCCATGATCAGCGCGCCGCCGGAGGTCGACAGGGAGATCGGGACGCCCGAGAGGGTCAGGGCGGGGATGCCGATGCAGCCGCCGAGGAAGATGCCGAGGCCCACCCAGAGCATGTCGGTGGCGAAGGAGGTCGGCACCGGCGTGCCGATCGCCTTGCCGGCCGGGTCCACCAAGCGCTTCGGACCGCTCAGGACGACCGTGTCGCCGCGCTCCAGCTTCGTGGAGAGCCGGTACGGGAACTCGGCACCCGAGCGGTAGAGCTTGTCGACGTACACGCCGACCATGAACGGCTCCCGGCGCAGCTCGGCGACCGTCTGCCCCAGGTGGGCCTTCTCCGAGGCGACCACGTGCAGCGTCTCGGTCTCGTAGCCGAGCAGTTCCACGTCGTCGGTCTCGGCACCGATCTGGGTGCCGGCGTCGAAGTCGACGAGCGAGCCGCGCAGGGCGCTGACCGCGAGCACGTCTCCGGACCGCAGCACGGTCTGCTGGTCGTGCGCGAGGATCTTTCCCCCGCGCCGCACCCGGGTGATGTAGATGCGGTGTCCCAGCTCCTTCTGCTGGTTCTCGAAGTCGTCGATGGTGCGGCCGACGAGCGGGGAGTGGTCCATCTCGTAGGCGCGGAGGACGACCTCGTAGTAGCCGTCGGCCAGGTCGGGGTTGTCCCCCGGGGCGTCCAGCTCGGCCGCCAGCCGCGCCGACTCGGCCGCCAGGTCCCGCCGGTAGAGCTTGGGCAGGACGTTGGCGAGGAGCATCGCGCACAGGATCGTGCCCAGCGGGTAGGTGACGGCGTAGCCGATGGCGACCAGGTTGCCCTCGGTCTTGATCTGGTCGGCGGAGAGCCCGGGGAGGTTCCCGATGGCGTCCTGGGCGACGCCGATCACGGCGGACTGGGTGAGCGCACCGCCCAGCAGGCCGGCGGAGAGCCCGGGGCCGTACCCCAGCATCACGGCGAAGCCCCAGGAGACCAGGAGGCCGGTCACACAGACCACGACCGCGTTGACGACCTGCGGCAGGCCGTCCTTCTTCAGCCCCCGGAAGAACTGGGGGCCGACCTTGTAGCCGAGGGCGAAGAGGAACATGGTGAAGAACAGGTTCTTCATCGTGTCGTCGATGGTGATCTCGAAGCGTGCGCCCATCAGGAGCCCCGCCACCAGGCAGCCGGTGACGGCACCGAGCGCGATCGCCTTGTAGCGGAGCTTGCCGAAGAGGAAGCCGAGCGCGACGGTGAGGAAGACCAGCAGCTCGGGATGGGGGTCGAAGACGTTCCGGTTGAGGAAGTCGGTCATGTGGCGAGGTCTCCCCTCAGGCCCCGAGGATGCCGACGAGCAGCGGGCCGGTCAGCGGGAGCAGGAAGTTCGAGAGCGTGTACGTGATCGTGTAGCCGAGCATCGGGACCGAACTCTGTGCCACCTGCGTCACGGAGGTGATCGCCGGCGTGGAGCACTGCTGGCCCGCGATGGCACCGATGAGGAGCGGTTCCTCGATCTTCAGCAGCTTGCGGCCGACGATCAGCGAGATCGTCGCCGGCACCAGGACCATGGCGATCCCCGCGAACGGCAGCAGCGCCCCGTACTCCTTCAGCAGCGGCCACGCCTGCGGTCCCGACACCAGGCCGGTGCAGGCGATGAAGATCGCCAGGCCCATGTCCTTCAGGGTGGTGGCGGCCTGCGGGGGGAAGGCGCCGAAGGTCTGGGTCCGGGAGCGGAACCAGCCGAAGAGCAGCCCGGAGACCAGACAGCCGCCGCCGGTGCCCAAGGACATCGGAACGTCTCCGAACGTGACCACGACCTGCCCGAGCAGGGATCCGCAGGCGATCCCCAGGCCCAGGTAGATGAAGTCGGTGGCGTCGTTCTTCACGGTCGCCCCGACCTTCGCCGCCAGCCTGCCGAGGCCCGAGCGGGCACCCACCAGGGTGAGCACGTCGCCGCGGTGCACGACGGTCTCCGGAGTCGCCGGCAGGTGCTGCTCGTTGCGCAGCACGTCCGTCACGTACACCCCGCCCGAGGTGAACTCCGGATGCTCCCTGGCCAGGGTGTCCAGGGACTTGCCGACCGCAGACCGGTCCGTCAGGGACACCTGGGTGGTGGCGAGCGGGGTGTCCAGGCCGGGGATCGCCGGGGTCTCGGGGCCGATCTGGCGTCCGGCCGCGATGATGTTCGACCGGCGTCCCACCACCAGGACCAGGTCGGAGAGGGTCAGTTCGAAGTCCGGCGGGGGAGGGGTGAGGACCTTGTCGCCCCGCTTCACGGCCTCGATGGTGACCCGGTTGCCGTTCCGTTGCTCCAGTTGGGAGACGACGGCGCCGTCCGCGACCGTGACCAGGAACGTCCGGCCGACCATGCCGGGGAGCGCCTCCCGCTCGTCGGGCTCCAGGCCGCCGCCGGAGCCCCGCATCCGCTCCCACAGGGAGCGGGAGGCGTCGCGGAGGTTGATGCGCATCAGCATCGGCATGATCTGGCTGGTGTAGATGACGATGGTGACGAGGCCGAAGAGGTAGCAGACCGTGTACGCGGTGGCCACGTGCCCCTGGTACTCGGTGATCTGCTGCTGGGTCAGGTCGGAGAGCTGGCCGATGGCCTCGGTGGCCGTGCCGACGACCGCGGACTCGGTGGCCGCGCCGGCGAGGATGCCCGCTGCGGTGCCGACGTCGAGGTCGAAGGCCCCGGCCAGGCCGAGGGCGATGCCGACGACGCAGACGACCTCGATCAGGCAGAGGACGAAGAAGCGCAGGCTCTTCCTGTTGAGGTTCGCGAAGAACTGCGGACCCGCCAGATAGCCGAGCGAGAAGATGAAGAGCGCGAAGAAGATCGTCTTCACGTCCTCGGAGAGGGTGATCTTCGTCCAGGCGCCGAGGAGCAGGGCGACGATCAGCGTGCCGCAGATGCCGCCGAGCGTGATCGGGCCGACCCGGAGCTTGCCGAGGAGATAGCCGGCCGAGAGGCAGAGGAAGAGGGCGAGTTCCGGGTTGTCACGCAGGACTCCCACGCAGCCTCACCCTGCCCGATATGTCTTGAATCTTGCAATATGCGACATAAGGGGAAGCTAGCAGGGGCGTGGATGGAGTGGATCAACGCCTCACCCGTACGAGTGGTCGTGCGTGGAAGGCCTCGGGTCGAGGGGGGTGTCGTGACGGCCGTCCGGGGGTGCGGTCGGCAGCGGCCCGCCCCGGGTCGGGCTTCCCGTGTGGGCTCCGTCACGTCGACCGTCGGGCCGGGGGAGGCGGAGGCCCCCCGGCCCTTCCGCATCGGGCGGGGACGTGCGGAAACGACCGAGGGCCCGGTTCTTTCGAACCGGGCCCTCGGCCTTCAGGGTGAGTAACGGGACTCGAACCCGCGACATCCTGGACCACAACCAGGTGCTCTACCAGCTGAGCTATACCCACCACGACCGGCGGTTTTCCCGAAGGTTTCCCCGACCGGCCGAGAAGAAGTCTACAGGGTTCTGGGGGGTGCTCGCGCCCGCGTTTCCCCGGAGGGTTTTCCGAAGGACCCGGAGGCGCGAGCGGATGGTCACTCCGCGGGCAGCACGTGGCGGGCCGCGATCTGCTTCGCGGTCTCCGAGTCCGGGCCGGGCTGCGGGACGAAGACGGCCTCGCGGTAGTAGCGCAGCTCGGCGATCGACTCGCGGATGTCGGCGAGCGCCCGGTGGTTGCCGTTCTTCTCCGGACTGTTGAAGTACGCCCTGGGGTACCAGCGGCGGGCCAGCTCCTTGATCGAGGAGACGTCCACGATCCGGTAGTGCAGGTGGCCCTCCAGGGCGGGCATGTCGCGCGCGAGGAAGCCGCGGTCGGTGGAGACCGAGTTCCCGCACAGCGGCGCCTTGCCCGGCTCCTTCACGTGCTCGCGGATGTACGCGAGGACCTGGGCCTCCGCGTCGGCGAGGGTGGTCCCGCCGGCCAGCGCGTCGAGCAGTCCCGAGGAGGTGTGCATCTGGCGCACGATCTCCGGCATGGTCTCCAGGGCCGCGTCCGGCGGGCGGATCACGATGTCCACACCGTCGCCGAGCACGTTCAGTTCCGAGTCGGTGACCAGTGCGGCCACCTCGATGAGTGCGTCGTCCGTCAGCGAGAGCCCGGTCATCTCGCAGTCGATCCACACCATGCGATCGTTCATGCGTCCTACCTTAGGGCGTGTGCTGTCGATCGGGCCGGGCCGCGCGGCGCGGGCTTCTCCGGACGGACCGACGGGCCCCCGGGGGAGGTGTCCCCGGGGGCCCGTCGGTCCTGCATCGCGCCGCTTGTGGCGGCGGCGGTCTGGTTACGGCGCGCTGCGCTGGCCCGGCAGGGCCGGCCGGCCGGGTGCGTACGCGTCCGACGGGGGCTTGCCCGGCTCCAGCGCCCTGCGGAGTCCCGCGGTCCCCTGGGCGGGCACCGCGGGTTCGAGCAGGGCCGTGCCGGCCTCGCCCTGCGGCCGACGGGCGCGGTACGCCGCCCGGTAGGCGGCCGGCGAGGAGCCGAGCTGCCGCCGGAAGTGGCCGCGCAGCGCCACCGGGGAGCGGAAGCCGCACCGACCGGCGACCTCGTCGACCGAGTAGTCGGAGGTCTCCAGGAGCCGCTGCGCCTGCAACACCCGCTGGGTGATCAGCCACTGGAGCGGGGCGGAACCCGTCAGCGAGCGGAACCGGCGGTCGAAGGTCCGCCGTGACATGTAGGCACGGGCCGCCAGGGTCTCCACGTCGAACTGCTCGTGGAGGTGCTCCAGCGCCCAGGCGACGACCTCGGCGAGCGGGTCGGCGCCGATCTCTTCTGGTAAAGACCTGTCGAGGTAGCGCTCCTGGCCGCCGCTGCGTCGTGGCGGCACGACCAGCCGGCGCGCGAGCGCGCCCGCGGCCTCGGTGCCGTGGTCGGTCCGCACGATGTGCAGACAGAGATCGATTCCGGCCGCGGTGCCGGCGGAGGTCAGCACGTCCCCGTCGTCGACGAAGAGCTCCCGCGGGTCCACGTGGACCGACGGATAGCGCTTGGCGAGCGTCGGCGCGTACATCCAGTGCGTGGTCGCCGGACGGCCGTCGAGCAGTCCGGCCGCGGCGAGGACGAACGCCCCGGTGCACAGCCCGACGATCCTGGCCCCTTCTTCGTGTGCGCGGCGCAGCGCTTCGAGCGCCTCCGGCGGTGGCGGCGAAGTGATCGACCGCCAGGCCGGTACGACGACGGTCCCGGCGCGGCTGATCGCCTCCAGGCCGTACGGCGCGGTGAGTTCGAGCCCGCCGGTGGTCCGCAACGGCCCCTCTTCGCCGGCGCAGACGAGCAGCCGGTAGCGGGGCACTCCGGCGTCCTGCCGGTCGATGCCGAACACGGAGAGCGGGATGGAGCTCTCGAAGATGGGGCCGCCGCTGAACAGCAGCACCGCGACGACTTCGCGACGGCGGCGCCCGGACAACTTCCGTGCGGCCTCCGGTGCGGTGGAGTCCTGGCTCATGACGCTAAGCCCCCCTCGGTGTTCGCGTCTCCCTGGTCGTGTCGCTCCTGCACGTTTCCCCTCGGTTTTGCACGAGACCCCAGTCTTCGGTACCCATGATCGAATCTACTGTGTCCCGTGCCACCGGCGTGACAAGTTCTCCATCCGGTGGATTGTCGACAAGGCCACTTGGCGTGAAGCGATCGATCGCGACGTCATCCCTCCGGTGACCCCCGGGGGATGCCGCCCCGTGTCGAACGCCCCCGTACGAGCGGGGTGTGGGCCTTCACGGCAAGGCTTCCGGGGCTCCTGGTGGCAGGGTTGGCCAACCGTTCCGCCACCGAGCTGTCGATAAATGGAACTTGGCCGAAAACATATGGGGTCGGGTGTGCGAACCTGTCAACTCGAAGGGGTGCGGAGCCGCTCCGCGCCCCCTCGGGGGCTAGTTCCGGTGCCCGGAACGGACCGTTTCCGCCCGTAGTCCGCGCTCCGAGCGGCGCAGCAGCAGCCGACAGGTCGCCGTCACCGAGACCAGGCCGAGCGCGGTCCCGGCGGCCCCGCCGAGCGAAGTGCCGTAGGCGAGGAGCACCACGGGGACCAGGACGCAGCAGAAGGCCGCCCAGCGGACGACGTCGCCCGCCTGCTCCGACGCCTCCGCGCCCGTCCTCGCCTCCGGAGCCGGTTCCGCACCGGTGGCGGGGGAGGCGGCGGACATCCGGCGTCGACCGCGGGGCGCGCCGACCGTGGGGGCGGGGGGTGCGGAGGTCGGGCCGTCAGTGGTCGGTGGTGCGGGCACGGGCGGTCTCCCTGCGACGGTGGGCTGGACCTGTGGCAACGAGGAACGGAACGTTCCGGTCACTCTCGGCGACGTCCGTTTGGCCCCCGTACGGACTCCTGTAGGGCACATCCGGCATTGCCAGATGCCGAACCCCTCGTGCATGCTCCCTGGAACGCCGGGAGTGAGGCGGCGGGCTCTGGGTAGGAGAGGAGTGTCGCCGTACCCTTGGGGGTATGGGCTTGGGAAGATGATTCCCGGACACAGCTCCACCGCCCCTCGCCGTTCGTCCCCCCTTCCCGTCCCTTCTCACGAGGACCCTCTTCGCCGAGACACCGATGGCCGGTCACGAATTCCCCGAACCCGCGGACCGCAAGCGCGTCGCCGACTCCACGGTCGACCCCCTCGCGGTGGAACAGCCACGTCATGCCTGCGACCCTGCCTTCCGGCACGGGGTGGTCGTCGGTTTCGACGGCTCCATGTCCAGTGAGCGTGCCCTCGCGTACGCCATCGGCATGGCCCGTCGCTCCGGATCGGGCCTGATCATCGTGCACGTGGCGAATCGACTGCCCACCACGGTCTGGGCCGGTTGCGAGCCCCCGGTCTTCGTCGACGTCCCGGACCACCGCACCGAGGTCCTCGGTCTGGAACTGGCCTGCGCCGAGCACCTCGCCGAGGTGCCGTGGATCCTGGTCGAGCGCGGCGGCGACATCTGCCACGAGTTGGAGGAGGTCGGCCGCGAGTACTCGGCCGACGCGATCGTGGTCGGCTCCACGCACGGGATCGTCGGCCGGATCTTCGGCTCGGTCGCCGGGCGCCTCGCGCGCCGTGCGCAGCGGCCCGTCATCGTCATCCCGTAACCGGGGCCGGTTCCCTCCCGTCTCGTTCGTCCCGTCAGATCGCTCCCCCAACTGCCGTCATCCAGCCATAAATTCGGCCTCCCTCAGGTGAATTGTGTGCTTGTGAAGGGTAGATAAAGGCCACGGAACGCAGCAGCTCACGCAGGACAACTGCACACCTGAAGGGAGCCCGCCGTGAACAACGAAGTCGCCGCGGGAAACACCGTCTCCACGCTCGGCCACCTGGCGCTCGGACTGACCCTGTTGGCCTTCGGCCTGGGTGGGACCGGAGTCATCGACAACGTCGCGGCAGCGGATGCCGCAGGTCTCGCCACCTGGGTCGGCGGCGTGACCCTCTTCCTCGTCGGCATGCTCGCCCTGCGCGCGGGCGACAAGGGCGAAGGCACGGCGTACGCGGCGCTCGGCGCCTTCTGGTTCACCTGGGGCAGCGGAGCGGGCGGTCAGGCCTCGGCCGACGCCATGGGGCTCTTCCTGCTCCTGTGGGCGCTCCTGGCGCTCACGCTGACCATGGCGGCCTCGGGCAGCGGGCTCTTCGGCCAGGGCGTCTACGGCCTGCTGTGCGTCGCGCTGCTCCTGCTCGGCATAGGCGCCCTCGCGGACAACGGTGCTCTCGGCAAGGCGGGCGGCTGGGTCGCCGCGGTCGCCGGCCTGGTCGCCTGGTACGGCGCCACGGCCGCGGTCGCCGGCTGGCCGATGGCCCTGCGCCGCGCGGCGGGGGACGGCGCCCCGGCCGCCGGCTGACGGGAGGGGCGCCCGGGCGGGCGCCCCGAAAGCAGCGGTCCCCGTGCACGGGAGGTGTGCACGGGGACCGCTGGGTGTCCGGCCGAGGTTCCGGGGGACAGGCCCGGAAGGGCGCGGCGTCCGGGGGACAGGCCCGGGCGCCGCGCCTCGGCCGCGACGTCTTGGGGGCCTACTCGACGGTGACGGACTTCGCCAGGTTGCGCGGCTTGTCGATGTCACGGCCCATGGCGAGCGCGGTGTGGTAGGCGAACAGCTGGAGCGGGATGCCCATCAGGATGGCGTCGAGCTCGTCCTCGTTCTTCGGGACCACGATGGTGTGGTCCGCCTTCTCCTGCTCCTGGTGGGCGACCGCGAGGATCCGGCCGCTGCGGGCCTTGATCTCTTCCAGGGCGGCGCGGTTCTTCTCCAGCAGGTCGTCGTCGGGGACGATCGCGACCGTCGGGAGGGCCGGCTCGATGAGGGCGAGCGGGCCGTGCTTCAGCTCGGAGGCCGGGTAGGCCTCGGCGTGGATGTAGGAGATCTCCTTCAGCTTGAGGGAGGCCTCCAGGGCGACCGGATAGCCGCGCACGCGGCCGATGAACATCATCGACTGGGCGCCCGCGTACTCCTCCGCGAGCTGCTTGATCTCGTCCTCGTTCTTGAGGATCTCCTCGATCTGCGCCGGCAGCTTGCGCAGGCCCTCGATGATCCGCTTGCCGTCGGTGACGGACAGGTCGCGGATGCGGCCGAGGTGCAGGGCGAGCAGCGCGAAGGCGACGACCGTGTTGGTGAAGCACTTGGTGGAGACCACGCAGACCTCGGGGCCGGCGTGGACGTACACGCCGCCGTCGGCCTCGCGGGCGATCGCCGAGCCGACCACGTTGACCACGCCGAGGACGCGGGCGCCCTTGCGCTTGAGCTCCTGCACGGCGGCGAGCACGTCGTAGGTCTCACCGGACTGGGAGACGGCGATGTAGAGGGTGTCGGGGTCCACGACCGGGTTGCGGTAGCGGAACTCGGAGGCCGGCTCGGCGTCGGCGGGGATGCGGGCCATGGACTCGATGAGCCCGGCCCCGATGAGGCCGGCGTGGTACGAGGTGCCACAGCCGAGGATCTTGATCCGGCGGATGGTGCGGGCCTCGCGCGGGTCCAGGTTCAGGCCGCCCAGGTGCACGGTGGAGAAGCGGTCGTCGATGCGGCCGCGCAGCACGCGGTCGACCGCGTCGGGCTGCTCGGAGATCTCCTTGTGCATGAACGTGTCGTGGCCGCCCATGTCGTAGGAGGCGGCCTCCCACTCGACGGTCTCGGGGGTGGCCGTGGTGGAGGCGCCCGAGGTGGTGTAGGTCCGGAAGTCGTCGGCCTTGAGGGTGGCCATCTCGCCGTCGTCGAGGGTGACGACCTGGCGGGTGTGGGCGATCAGGGCCGCGACGTCGGAGGCGACGAGCATTTCCTTCTCGCCGATGCCGAGGATGACCGGGGAGCCGTTGCGGGCCACCACGATGCGGTCGTTGAAGTCGGCGTGCATCACGGCGATGCCGTAGGTGCCCTCGATGGCCTTGAGCGCCTCGCGGACCTTCTCCTCCAGCGTCTCGGCCGGGGAGCGGGCGATCAGGTGGGTGATGACCTCGGTGTCCGTCTCGGAGGCGAAGACGACGCCGTCGGCCTCCAGCTTGGCGCGGAGCTCCTGGGCGTTGTCCACGATGCCGTTGTGGACGACCGCGACCTTGTTCTCCGGGTCGAGGTGCGGGTGCGAGTTGATGTCGCTGGGGGCGCCGTGGGTGGCCCAGCGGGTGTGGGCGATGCCGGTGGTGCCGGTGAAGCGCTTGGGGACGCGGGCCTCCAGGTCGCGCACGCGTCCCTTGGCCTTGACCATCTTCAGGCCGGAGGACTTCGGGCTGGTGACGACCATGCCGGCCGAGTCGTATCCCCGGTACTCGAGGCGCGCCAGGCCCTCGAGCAGCAGCGGGGCAACGTCGCGCTTACCGATGTAACCGACAATTCCGCACATAAAGGTGAAACCCCTCCAGGTTGGTGGACGTGCTCAAGCGGGCGGCGCTCAGCCGTAGACGATGCGGCGCAGCTGCCGGAGGGAGAGCTCCGGCGGAGCCACGGCCCGGTGCGGCAGTTCCGCTGCGATGCGCTCGAAGATCTCGGCGTTCACGGCGCCGCCGGACTGCAGCTCGCGGTGGCGGCGGCGGACGAACTCCTCGGTCGTCTCGTCGAAGTACGCCAGCACGTCGAGCACGACCCGGGCGGCCTCACCGCGCTGGAGCGCGGTGCTGCGGACCAGGTGGTCGATGAGGTCGTCGTGCGACGGGCGGTGTTCGAGCACCCGTGAATATTGAGGGCTCCCCCCTATCCTTTGCAAGAATCCTGCCCGAAATCGGGCAGGTGGAGTCTGTTTCGTGGAGGGAAAAGGCCTCTTGGTCCAGACCATGACCCTCCGGAGGAGGCAGCGATACACGGGGCGGCCGAGGGGATATACAGAACCAGGACGTGACGATCAACAGGACGACGGACGCGTTGACCACCCGAGGGAGCCCGCCCATGAGACAGCGCCGAACGATTCCACGTCTGATCGGATCCCTGCTCCTGTTCGCGACCGCCGGAGTCGGCTGCGGCGAGGCCGCTCCCGACGGAGCCGATGCCAAGGCGCCCGGCCGGGCCGCCGTCGAACCGGAGGTCCGCCCGCTCGGCCGGATCGTGCCCGCGCCCGTCTCCGTCGCCCCCGAGGGCGAGCCCTACACGCTCACCGCCGCCACCACCATCGGCGTCGACGAGACCTCCCGGGAGTCCCGGGAGCTCGGCGGCTACCTCGCCGGACTCCTCCGCCCCGCCACCGGCTTCCCGCTGCCCGTCGTCGACGACCGCGCCGCCGCCGGCGGCATCCGGCTCCGCCTCGACCCCGGCGACACCACACTCGGCGACGAGGGCTACCGGCTCCGCTCCGCGCCCGAAGGCCTGGTGCTGACCGCCCGTGCCCACGCCGGCCTCTTCCGCGGCGTCCAGACCCTGCGCCAGCAGCTTCCCTCCGCCGTCGAGCGGAAGAGCGTCCAACCCGGCCCCTGGAAGATCGCCGGCGGCACCGTCACCGACACCCCGCGCTACGCCTATCGCGGTGCCATGCTCGACGTCGCCCGCCACTTCTTCACCGTCGACGAGGTGAAGCGGTTCATCGACCAGCTCGCCCTCTACAAGGTGAACACCCTCCACCTGCACCTCTCCGACGACCAGGGCTGGCGCATCGCCGTCGACTCCTGGCCCCGGCTCACCACCCACGGCGGCTCCACCCAGGTCGGCGGCGGCGCCGGAGGCTTCTACACCAAGGCCCAGTACCGGGAGATCGTGGACTACGCCGCCTCCCGCTACCAGGAGGTCGTCCCCGAGATCGACATGCCGGGCCACACCAATGCGGCCCTCGCCTCCTACCCCGAGCTCACCTGCGACGGCGCCGCCCCGCCCCTCTACACCGGGACCAAGGTCGGCTTCAGCTCCCTGTGCGTGCCCAAGCCCGTCACCTACGACTTCGTCGACGACGTCGTACGGGAGCTCGCCGCGCTCACCCCCGGCCGCTACCTCCACATCGGTGGCGACGAGGCCCACTCCACCAGCCAGGCCGACTACGTGACCTTCATGAACAAGGTGCAACCGGTCGTCGCCGCGTACGGCAAGACCGTCATCGGCTGGCACCAGCTGACCGCCGCCATCCCCGCGAAGGACGCGCTCGTCCAGTACTGGGGCCTCGACCGCACCCCCGCGGAGGAGAAGGAGCGGGTCGCCGCAGCCGCACGGAACGGCACCGGGCTGATCCTCTCCCCCGCCGACCGGACCTACCTCGACATGAAGTACACCAAGGACACCCCGCTCGGCCTGGCCTGGGCCGGGTACGTCGAGGTCCGCAGGTCGTACGACTGGAACCCGGCGACCTACCTCCCCGGCGCGCCCGAGGGTGCCGTCCGCGGCGTCGAGGCACCGCTGTGGACCGAGACGCTCGCCTCCGTCGGCGACCTCGACCTGATGGCCTTCCCGAGGCTGCCCGGCGTCGCCGAACTGGGCTGGTCCCCGGCGGCCACCCACGACTGGGAGGCCTACAAGCTCCGCCTCGCCGAGCAGGCGCCCCGCTTCGATGCCCTGGGCATCACCTGGTACCGCTCGCCGGAGGTGCCCTGGCCCGCGGAGTAGTCGGTGCCTCCGTGCGGGCACCGGCGGCGCCGGGCGGTGTGGCCCGCGCCGGGAAGGGGGGCGGACGCGCCCGCCGGGCCCGAGGGGGGGACGGGGGGGGGGCCCCGCGGGAGGACCGTACTCCGTCGGGGCCCGCCCCGGTCCCGGGTGCTCAGGCGAAGCGGGCGATCGGGTTCGCCAGCTCGCCGACGAGCTGGAGTGCCGCCGAGGGGTCCGCCAGGTCCACCATCTGCCGGTTGTTGCGCAGCTGGAGCCGGTTGAGGGCCGACAGCGCGAAGGTCTCCGCGAACAGGTCGTACTGGGCGAAGCGGTCCGCCAGCTCGGGCTTCGCGGCCCGGTAGTCGTGCACGCACCGTGCGACCGTCCGCCAGAAGTCGTCCTCGGCGAGGACGCCCTCCGCGGCCAGGGTGGCCCCCAGGAAGCGGAAGAAGCAGTCGAAGACGTCCGTGAAGACCGAGAGGAGCTTCATGTCCTCGGGGACCTCGGCGCGGATGCGCTCCACCGCCGGCGGGAGGACCGCCGTCGGGTCCATCACGCAGATCTCCTCGGCGATGTCCTTGAAGACGGCGCGGACCACCGCGCCGCGCTCGTCGAGGACCAGGATCACGTTCTCGCCGTGCGGCATGTAGGCCAGGTCGTAGGCGTAGAAGCTGTGCAGGACCGGGAGCAGATAGGCGTCGAGGTACTTCCTCAGCCAGGCGGCCGGCTCCAGGCCGGACTCCTTGATCAGGGCGCCCGCGAAGGACGCGCCGGCGTGGTCCACGTGGAGGAGCGAGGCCATCGTCGCGAGCCGCTCGCCCTCGGCGAGGGACGGCACCGGGGACTCGCGCCAGAGCGCGGCCAGCATCTTGCGGTAGGGGGAGTAGCGGTCGGTGGCGGCCTCGTACTCCAGGTGTCGGTAGCCGATCGCCGCCCGCTCGCGGATGATGGAGAAGCGGGCCGCCCGTAGCGTCGGGTCCGCCTCGATCAGCCCGTGCAGCCAGTCGTTGATGGCCGGGGTGGCCTCCATGTACGTGGCCGAAAGGCCCCGCATGAAGCCCATGTTGAGCACCGAGAGGGCCGTTTTGACGTAGTGCTTGGCCGGGTCCGAGGCGTTGAAGAAGGTGCGGATCGACTGCTGCGCCAGGTAGGCGTCCCGGCCCTCGCCCAGCAGGACCAGGCGCTGTTGGGCGATCTCGGCGGCGAAGGTGACGGACAGCTTGTTCCACCACTGCCAGGGGTGGACCGGCACCAGCAGGTAGTCGTCCGGGTCGAGGCCGCGCTCGGTGAGGACCGCGGCGAAGCCTTCGACGGCGTCGTCGCCGAGTTCGGCGCGGATGAAGGACGCGTACGCCAGGTCCGCCCCGGCGGTGAAGGTGGTGCGGTCGCGGTGGGCGGCGAGCCAGATCAGGTGGATCTCGCTCGCCGCCTCGGGGGCGTACGCCCGGTACTCGTCGACGCCGAAGCCGAGCCGGCCGTTGTTGGCGACGAAGCAGGGGTGGCCCTCGGTCATCCCGGTTTCGACGGCTTGGAAGTCGGAGCGCGCCAACTCGGCCGAGGTGACCGGTGCCTTGCTCGCCTTGAAGGCCGTGCCGGCCAGGGTGGAGGAGATCTCCTCCAGGTAGACCGGCAGGATCTCGTCGCTCAGCCCGAGGGTGCCGCGCAGCTCGGTGATGAACTGGAGCGCGTCGAGCGGAAGGCCTTCCCCACCGCGGTGGCGACTGATCGACTCGGGGTAGACCTGCCAGTGGTCGAGGGCGAAGCGGTCGGCGGTGAAGCGGTACTCGGTGGTGCCGTCGTCGCTGAGGACCTGGTAGCGGCCTTCGCCGAGTTCCCGCGGGGCGAGCAGCCGCTCGTGGGCGAATTCGGCGAGGCCCTTGCGGATCAGGGCGCGGTTGGCGGTGGCCCAGCGCTCGGGGGTGAGGTGTGCGACGGGGTTCACAGGGCGGCTCCGACGGCGGTCTCGAACTGGGCGCGGGTGCAGAAGCTCAACAGCGCCTTCTTCTCGGGCTTCTGGACCTCGCGCTCGGGCACGAAGCCGACGGCCTCGTTGAGGGCGTGCACGGCCGTGTTGCGGACGTCGGGTTCGACGACCACCCGGGCGGTGGCCGGGTCGGCGAACAGCTCGGTCATCACGGCGGTGATCACGGTGCGGGTGAAGCCGTGCACGGGGGTGTCGGTGGGAGCGACGAGGAAGTGCATGCCGACGTCACCGGGCTGCGGCTCGTAGAGCCCGACCAGCTCGACCCGCGCGGGGTCGTACCGCTCCATCAGGAAGGCGGGCTCGTCGTCGACCAGGCCGATGAAGGCGTCGTGGTGCGGGTGGGCCGCTATCTCCATGTAGGCGCGCTCGACGTCCTGGAGCCGTGCGTCCTGCATCATCCAGAAGGCGGCCTTGGGGTGCGTCACCCAGGGGTGGATCAGTTCGGCGTCCTGCAGCGGGTCGAGCGGGCGGATCCGGACGGGCGGGACGGTCATGCCGCGAACTCCTGGAAGGCGATGGTCTTCTCGACGGGGTAGTACGCGGAACCCAACATCTCCCCGATGATGTACGCGTTGCGGTACGGGCCCATGCCCAGGTCGGGCGAGGTGATCGAGTGGGTGTGCACGCCGGCGTTCTGGAGGAAGACCTCGCGGCCGGCGGTGTCGATCGAGTAGTTGCGGGCCACGTCGAAGCGGCCCTGCCCGTCGCGGCGGAGGCGGTCCTCGATCGGCTCCAGGAAGTCGGGGGCGGCGTACTTGTAGCCGGTGGCGAGGACCAGGCCCTCGGTCTCGACCGTGAAGTCCTTCCCCTGCTCCTCCTGGCGGAAGCCGAGCGCGTACGTGCCGGTGGCGGAGTCGTACGCGGCGCTGTGCAGGGCGGAGTTGGTGAGCAGCCGGGTGGGAACCGGGCCGGCCAGGTTCTTCTGGTACAGCAGGTCGAAGATCCCGTCGATCAGATCGGCGTTGATGCCCTTGAAGAGGCCCTTCTGCTCGGACTCCAGGCGGTAGCGGGTCTCCTCCGGCAACGCGTGGAAGTAGTCCACGTACTCGGGGGAGGTCATTTCCAGGGTGAGCTTGGTGTACTCCAGCGGGAAGAAGCGCGGGGATCGGGTGACCCAGTTGAGCCGGTAGCCGTGGACGTCGATCTCGCTCAGCAGGTCGTAGTAGATCTCGGCGGCGCTCTGGCCGCTGCCGACGATCGTGATCGATTCCTTCTTCTGGAGCGCCGCCCTGTTCGGGACGTAGCGCGAGTTGTGGATCAGGTCGCCGCCCAGGTCCCGGCAGGCCTCGGGGACGTGGGGAGGGGTGCCGGTGCCGAGCACGATCCGGCGCGAGCGGAACGTCTCACCGGCCGCCGTGGTCACCAGGTAGACCGCTTCGGCCTCGTCGTGGGAGACGGAGGAGACGGTCGTGGAGAAGCGGATGGAGGAGAGCTTCCCGGCGGCCCAGCGGCAGTAGTCGTCGTACTCGGCGCGCAGCGGGTAGAAGTTCTCGCGGATGTAGAAGGAGTAGAGCCGCCCCTTCTCCTTCAGGTAGTTGAGGAAGGAGTACGGGGACGTCGGGTCGGCCAGGGTGACCAGGTCCGACATGAACGGCGTCTGGAGGTGGGCGCCTTCCAGGAACATCCCGGAGTGCCATGCGAAGTCCGGCTTGGACTCCAGGAAGAGGCCGTCCAGTTCGCGGATCGGCTCGGTCAGACAGGCGAGTCCGAGGTTGAACGGACCGAGTCCGACACCGATGAAGTCGTACGTCCTGGTCGTTTCAGGCGTGGACAAGGTTCTCTCCCAGGTACTGCTCGGCGTGGCCGGCTATCAGATCGAGGACGGCGGTGATGTCGGCCGTGGTGGTCTCGGGGTTGAGCAGGGTGAACTTGAGGTACTGGCGGCCGTCGACCTTGGTGCCGGCGACGACGGCCTCGCCGGAGGCGAAGAGCGCCTTGCGGGCGTAGAGGTTGGCCCGGTCGACGTCGGCGGGGGAGGCGGTGGCCCCCGGGACGTAGCGGTAGACGAGGGTGGAGAGCTGCGGTTCGACCACGACCTCGTAGCGCGGGTCGGCGGCGAGCAGCTCGAAGCCCTCGCGGGCCAGGCCGCAGACCTCGTCGAAGAGCTCCCCGATGCCGTCGGCCCCCATGACCCGCAGGGTCATCCACAGTTTGAGCGCGTCGAAGCGGCGGGTGGTCTGGAGGGACTTGTCGACCTGGTTGGGCACCCTTCCCCACGGCCCTGCGGTGGCGGGGGACGCCTTCGTGGCGGGCGCCTGGCGGGGGTTGAGGTAGTCCGCGTGGTAGGTGGCGTGGCGCAGGGTGGCGCCGTCGCGCACCAGGACGGCGGAGGAACTCACCGGCTGGAAGAAGGACTTGTGGTAGTCGACGGTGACGGAATCGGCCTGCTCGATGCCGTCCAGGAGCTGGCGACGGGTCCGGGAGGCCAGCAGCCCGCAGCCGTAGGCGGCGTCGACGTGCATCCAGGCGCCGTACTCGGCGGCCAGGGCGGCGATCTCGGGCAGCGGGTCGATGGAGCCGAAGTCGGTGGTGCCGGCGGTGGCCACGATCGCCATCGGGACCAGGCCCTCGGCGCGGCAGGCCTCCAGCTCGGCGGCGAGGACGACGGACTGCATCCGCTTGTTCCGGTCGACCGGGACGGAGACGACGGCATCGCGGTCGAGCCCGAGGAGGGTGGCCGATTTCTGGACGCTGAAGTGGCTGCACTCGGAGGAGAAGATCCGGAGCTTGGACAGGTCCCCGGTACCGGTCTCCTCGCGGGCGAGCAGCAGGGCCTGGAGGTTGGACTGGGTGCCGCCGCTGGTGAACACGCCGTCGGCGAGCGGTCCGAGGCCGATCCGGCCGGCGGTCCACTCGATCAGCCGCTGCTCGATCAGGGTGCCTCCGGCGCTCTGGTCCCAGGTGTCGAGCGAGGAGTTGACCGCCGAGAGGACGGCCTCTCCCAGGACGGCGGGGATGACCACCGGGCAGTTGAGGTGCCCGAGGTAGCGGGGGTGGTGGAAGTAGACCGCGTCGCGGAGGTAGACGCCCTCCAGTTCGTCGAGGGCTGCCGTGGAGTCGCCCAGGGGGCGGTCCAGGTCGATGGCGTCGATCACGGGGGCCAGTTCGGCGGGTGTGACACCGGTGAACGGGCCTCGCGTCGCGGCGAGTCTGTTCGCCACCCGCTCGACTCCTTCGGTGACGGATCGCCGATAGCTCTCAGCCGTCGCGTCGTTGAGCAGGTGCGAGCGCATGGGGAATGCCTCCGGACAGCAGGAAGGGGCGAGAAGTGACGTGCAAGTGAGGTTAGCCTAACCTAACTTTCTCTTGCAATGACCCCTCGCCCCACGGGGCGCGATGTCGGCCCACCTGGCCGGATCACGCTTCTTGCCGCGCCTCTTCCTGTACCTCGTCCGGCACCTCGCGCAGGGCGTCCTCGGACAGCCCCCTGCGCCAGTAGCCGACGAAGGTGACCCGGCGCCGATCGAGCCCCCGCTCCCGCACGAAGTGCCGACGCAGCGCCTTCACGGAGCCCGACTCGCCCGCGATCCAGACGTAGGGGGCCGTTCCGGGCAACTCGACGCCGCGCACCGCGTCCACGGCGGACGGGGCGCCCTCCTCCCGGACGAGCCAGCTGATCGTGGCGTCCGCCTCGGTGGTGAGCTCCGTCCGGTCGCCGGAGTACGGCACCTCCAGGAACACCCGGGCGCGGGTTTCGGCCGGAAGCCACTCCAGGATCGCCGAAGCCGCGGGGAGGGCCGTCTCGTCCGCCCAGATCAGGACGGAGTCGGCGTCCGCGGGGAGGCGGAAGCGGACGCCCGTGTTCTCGGCAACCGCCGGACCCAGGACGACGACCCGGTCGCCGGGCTCGGCGCGGCCGGCCCAGCGGCAGGCGGGGCCGCCGTCCTCGTGGAGGGCGAAGTCGATGTCGACCTCGTGGGCCGGCTCGCTGCGCTGCTCGCGGACGGTGTACGAGCGCATGACGGCGCGTTCGCCCTCCGGCATCGCGCGCCAGGCGCCGAGGATCGCGTACATGTCCGGATCGTCCAGTGCCGGCAGGACCGGGGCCGCTTGGCCGGGGTGCGGCAGGAAGAGGGAGAGGGACTGGTCGCGGCCCCCGGAGGCGAAGGCCTTGAGGTCGTCCCCGGTGAAGGTGATCCGGACCAGGGACGGGCCGAGCCGTCGCGTTCGGTCGACCCGGAGGGAGAAGAACTGGAAGGGAGCGGTCTCGACATGCGTCATGAAAAGTAGGTTAGCCTAACCTCACTAAATCTCGTGGGGGTAGGGGAGAGCCCGCCGCACCAGGGGGTGCGGCGGGCTCGTGCGTGCGGTTCCGTCGGGTCAGGCCGGCAGGCCCAACTCCCGTGCGATCAGCATCCGCTGGACCTCGCTGGTGCCCTCGCCGATCTCCAGGATCTTCGAGTCGCGCCACATCCGGGCCACCGGGTACTCGTTCATGAAGCCGTAGCCGCCGTGGACCTGCGTCGCCTCGCGGGCGTTGTCCACCGCCACCGTCGACGAGTACAGCTTCGCGATCGCCGCCTCCTTCTTGAAGGACTCGCCGCGCACGAGCCGCGAGGCCGCGTCCCGCCAGCCGATCCGGGCCATGTGCGCCTTCATCTCCATGTCGGCGATCTTGAACTGGACGGCCTGGTACGTGCTGATCGGCGACCCGAAGGCGTGACGTTCCTTCGCGTACTTGACCGACTCGTCCACACAGCCCTGCGCGAGGCCCGTCGCGAGCGCCGCGATCGCGATCCGCCCCTCGTCCAGGATCCGCAGGAACTGCGCGTACCCCCGGCCCTCCTCGCCCAGCAGGTTCTCCACCGGGACGCGCACGTCGTCGAAGGACAGCTCGCGGGTGTCCGAGGCGTTCCAGCCGACCTTGGAGTACGGCGCCGCGACCGTGAAGCCCGGGGTGCCGGACGGCACGATGATCGAGGAGATCAGCGGTCGGCCGTCGGGCTTCCGACCGGTCACCGCCGTGACCGTCACCAGACCCGTGATGTCCGTGCCCGAGTTGGTGATGAAGCACTTCGAGCCGTTGATAACCCAGTGGTCGCCGTCCCGGACGGCGGTGGTGCGCGTACCGCCCGCGTCCGAGCCGGCACCCGGCTCGGTCAGGCCGAACGCACCGAGCACCTCACCGGTGCACAGCTTGGGCAGCCACTCCCGCTTCTGTTCCTCCGTGCCGAAGCGGTAGACCGGCATCGCACCCAGCGAGACGCCCGCCTCCAGCGTGATGGCCACGGAGGAGTCGACCCGGGCCAGCTCCTCCAGGGCGATCCCGAGGGCCATGTAGTCGCCGCCCATGCCGCCGTACTCCTCGGGGAACGGCAGGCCGAACAGGCCCATGCGGCCCATCTCGCGGACGATCTCGTACGGGAACTCGTGCCGCTCGTAGTAGTCGCCGATCTTCGGCGCCACCACGTCGTGCGCGAACTCCTCGACGGTGCGGCGGAGTTCCTCGTGCTCTTCGGAGAGCCGGTGGTCGAGGGACATGTCTTTCGTCACTCCTTGTGGGAGAGGGCACGGACGGTGCGGGAAGGGCTGGGACGGCCCAGTTGTTCGGCCATCCACACGCTCGTGGCGGTGAGGGCGGCCAGGTCGACCCCGGTCTCGATGCCGAGGCCGTCGAGCATCCACACGAGGTCCTCGGTGGCGAGGTTGCCGGTCGCGCTCTTCGCGTACGGGCAGCCGCCGAGGCCGCCGGCGGAGGCGTCGACGACGGTCACCCCGTGGCGCAGGGCGGCCAGGGTGTTGGACAGGGCCTGCCCGTAGGTGTCGTGGAAGTGCACGGCGAGGCGGGACGTGGGGACGCCGCCCTCGTTCAGGGCCGTCAGCAGGGCCCGGACGTGTCCGGGGGTGGCGACCCCGATCGTGTCCCCCAGGCTCAGCTCGTCGCAGCCCATGTCCGCGAGGGCCTTGGTCACCCGGACGACCTGCTCGATCGGGACGGCCCCCTCCCAGGGGTCGCCGAAGCACATCGACAGGTAGCCCCGGACCTTCAGCCCGGCCTCTATGGCCCGGGTGACGGTCGGTTCGAACATGGCGAGCGCCTCGTCCACGGTCCGGTTGAGGTTCGCCTTGGCGAAGGCCTCGGTGGCCGAGGCGAAGACGGCGACCTCGCGGGCGCCGAGCGCCAGGGCCCGATCGAGGCCGCGCTCGTTCGGCACCAGGACGGGGAGGCGTACGGGCAGGCCCCGCACCAGCGGGAACAGCTCCTCGGCGTCGGCCAGTTGGGGCACCCACTTGGGGTGGACGAAGCTGGTCGCCTCGATGGTCGTCAGCCCGGCGGCGGCCAGCCGCCGCACGAACTCGGCCTTCACCGGGGTCGGGACGGCCGACGCCTCGTTCTGCAGCCCGTCCCGGGCGCCGACCTCGTGGATCCGGACCCGGGCGGGCAGCTCCGGATCGGACACGGTCATGGGCAGGCTCATGCCGCCTCCTCCTCGTGCGGCGTCACCACGGCCAGGACCTGGTCCATGGCGACGGTGGTGCCGGGAGCGACGTCCAGTTCGGTGACGGTGCCGGCGTGCGGGGCGGAGATGACGTGTTCCATCTTCATCGCCTCCACCACCAGCAGGCTCTGTCCGGCCTCCACTTCGTCCCCGACGGCCACCTTCACGACGGTCACCGTCCCGGGCATCGGCGCGGCCAGGGTGTCGGCCCCGCCGTGCCGTGCGCCGGACAGCGCCGCCTCGACGGGGTCGTGGTCGAGGACGTGCCAGGAGTCCCCCTCGCGGCCGAGCCAGCTCCCGGCGCGGTGGAAGCGGTGGGTCATCCCGTCGAGCGTCACGGTCACGGAGGCGTCGGTGATCCGGTCGCCGGCGGGGGCCTCCACCGTCACGGGTTCGAGGCCCGGCACCCGGAAGGAGAAGGCGAGCGGCTTCGGCGTGCCGCCGAGGCGCCATCCGCTCGGCGCGTCGAACGGGTCCGCCCAGCCCTCCCGGGGTGCCGGGGCCAGCGCCGCGCGCCGCACGGCCGCCGCAGCCGCGTACACCTCGTCCGGGACCGCGGCGTCGACCAGGGACTCCGCGTCCCGCTCCACCAGGCCGGTGTCCAACTCGCCGGAGACCACGTCCGGGTGGGCCAGCAGCCGGCGCAGGAAGCCCGCGTTGGTGGGGACGCCCAGGGTGACCAGGTCGGCGAGGGCCGCACGGAGCTTGCGCAGGGCCGTGGGACGGTCGGCCGCGTGGACGATGACCTTCGACAGCATCGGGTCGTACAGGGAGGAGACCTCGGTGCCTTCGAGGAGGCCCGAGTCCGTCCGCACGCCGTCCCCGCTCGGCTCGTTCAGCGCGAGGACCGTGCCGCCGGACGGCAGGAAGCCGCGCGCCGGGTCCTCCGCGCAGATCCGCGCCTCGATCGCCCAGCCGTCGAGCCGGACGTCCTCCTGGCCGAAGGACAGCGGTTCGCCGGCCGCGACCCGCAACTGCCACTCCACCAGGTCGATGCCGGTGATGAGTTCGGTCACCGGGTGCTCGACCTGGAGACGGGTGTTCATCTCCATGAAGTAGTACTGGGACGGGTCGCCGCCCGGCACGATGAACTCGACCGTGCCCGCGCCGACGTAGCCGCAGGAGCGCGCCGCTTCGACCGCCGCCGCGCCCATCGACGCCCGGATCTCCGGGGTGAGCAGGACGCTCGGCGCCTCTTCGATGATCTTCTGGTGACGGCGCTGGAGCGAGCACTCGCGCTCGCCGAGGTGGATCACGTTCCCGTGCGCGTCCGCCAGGACCTGGATCTCGATGTGCCGGGGCCGGTCGATCCACCGCTCCACGAGGAGGGTGTCGTCACCGAAGGAGGAGCGGGCCTCGCGTCGGGCCGCGGCGATCTCGTCCGTCAGCGTCGACAGGTCGCGGACCAGCCGCATGCCCTTGCCGCCGCCGCCCGCACTCGGCTTGAGGAGGACGGGGGCGCCCAGCGCGCGGGCCGCTTCCTCCAGATCGGGATCGGCCGCGCCGGGGACCACCGGCACGCCCGCCGCCTTCACGGTCTCCTTCGCCCGGATCTTGTCCCCCATGACGGAGATCGCTTTCGCCGGGGGGCCGATGAAGACCAGGCCCGCGTCCGCGCAGGCCTGCGCGAAGCCGGCGTTCTCGGCGAGGAACCCGTAGCCGGGGTGGACGGCCCGGGCCCCGGTCCGCCGGGCCGCTTCGAGCAGCGCCGGGACCGACAGGTACGACTCGGCGGCCGGCGGCGGGCCGATCCGCACGGCCGTGTCCGCCTCCCGCACGTGCCGGGCGTCGGCGTCCGCGTCGCTGTAGACGGCCACCGAGCGCACGCCCATCGCCCGCAGGGTGCGGATGACGCGGACGGCGATCTCGCCCCGGTTGGCCACAAGGACGGTGTCGAACATGCTCCGAGAACCCCTCACATCCGGAAGACGCCGAACTGGGGGTCACCCAGGGGCGCGTTGGCACAGGCGGTCAGGGCGAGGCCGAGGACCTGTCGGGTCTCCATCGGGTCGATGACCCCGTCGTCCCACAGGCGGGCGGTCGCGTAGTAGGCGTTGCCCTGGGACTCGTACTGCTCGCGGATCGGGGCCTTGAAGGCCTCCTCGTCCTCCGCGCTCCACTCGTCCCCGAGCTGGTCGCGCTTGACGGTCGCGAGGACGGACGCGGCCTGCTCGCCGCCCATGACCGAGATCTTGGCGTTGGGCCACATCCACAGGAAGCGCGGCGAGTACGCCCGGCCGCACATCGAGTAGTTGCCCGCGCCGTAGGAGCCGCCGACGACGACCGTCAGCTTCGGGACCCGGGTGGTGGCCACGGCCGTGACCATCTTGGCCCCGTGCTTGGCGATGCCGCCGTGCTCGTAGGCCTTGCCGACCATGAAGCCGGTGATGTTCTGCAGGAAGACGAGCGGGATCCCGCGCTGGTCGCACAGCTCGATGAAGTGCGCTCCCTTCTGCGCGGACTCGGCGAACAGGATGCCGTTGTTGGCGACGATGCCGACCGGGTGGCCGTGGATCCGGGCGAAGCCGGTGACCAGCGTCTGCCCGTACTCGGCCTTGAACTCCTGGAAGCGGGAGCCGTCCACGACCCGGGCGATCACCTCGCGCACGTCGTACGGGGTGCGGGAGTCCACCGGCACCGCGCCGTAGAGCCCGTGCGGGTCGACCTTCGGTTCCTCGGCCGGTTCGACCGACCAGGGCAGCGGCCCGCGCTCGGGAAGGGTGGCGACGATGTTCCGCACGATGCGCAGGGCGTGGGCGTCGTCCTCGGCGAGGTGGTCGGTGACGCCGGAGATCCGGGAGTGGACCTCGCCGCCGCCCAGCTCCTCGGCCGTGACGACCTCGCCGGTGGCCGCCTTCACCAGCGGCGGACCGCCGAGGAAGATCGTGCCCTGGTTCCGCACGATCACGGCCTCGTCGCTCATCGCGGGGACGTACGCGCCGCCCGCCGTGCAGGAGCCGAGGACCGCGGCGATCTGCGGGATTCCGGCACCGGACATCCGGGCCTGGTTGTAGAAGATCCGACCGAAGTGCTCGCGGTCCGGGAAGACCTCGTCCTGCATCGGCAGGAAGGCCCCGCCCGAGTCGACCAGGTAGAGGCAGGGGAGACGGTTCTCCAGTGCCACCTCCTGGGCGCGCAGGTGCTTCTTCACGGTCATCGGGTAGTACGTGCCGCCCTTGACGGTCGCGTCGTTCGCGACGATCACGCACTCGCGTCCGCTGACCCGGCCGATCCCCGCGATGACGCCGGCCGCCGGGGCCTGGTCGCCGTACATGCCGTTCGCCGCCAGCGGGGCCAGCTCCAGGAACGGTGACCCCGGATCCAGGAGCGCGTCCACCCGGTCCCGCGGCAGCAGCTTGCCGCGCGCGGTGTGTCGGGCCCTCGACTTCTCACCGCCGCCCAGGGCGACCGCCGCGAGCTTGGCGCGCAGGGTCGCGGCCAGCTCGTGATGGGCCGCCTCGTTGGCCTGCCAGGCCGCGGACGCGGGATCCGCCGCGCTCGCCAGCACAGGTGCCTGCTGCATCCCTCGAGCTCCCTTGCTCGGTTAATGAGCGTTAACGTATGGCGCCCAGGTTAACGACCGCTAACCGGGTTGTCTAGAATCGATTCATGACCACGACCGCCACCGGCCGGACCGACGCCCCGACGCGACGCGAGCAGATCCTCAAGGAGGCCGCCCGCCTCTTCGCCGAGCGCGGCTTCCACGGCGTCGGCGTGGACGAGATAGGTGCCGCCGTCGGCATCAGCGGCCCCGGGCTCTACCGCCACTTCCCCGGCAAGGACGCGATGCTCGCCGAACTGCTCGTCGGCATCAGCGAGCGGCTGCTCGACGGGGGGCGGCTGCGGGCCGAGGAGTCCGACGGGGACGCGCGCGCCCTGCTCGGCTCCCTCATCGACGGGCACATCGACTTCGCCCTCGACGACCGGCCGCTCATCACCCTCCACGACCGCGAGCTCGACCGGCTCAAGGACGAGGACCGCAAGCGGGTCCGGCAGCTCCAGCGGCAGTACGTCGAACTGTGGGTCGCGGTGGTGCGCGAGCTGTACCCGGCCGCGGAGGAGTCGGAGTCCCGCACGGCCGTCCACGCGGTCTTCGGCCTCCTCAACTCGACCCCGCACCTGGCCGCGCTCGGCCGCCGCCCCATGGAGGACCTGCTGCGCCGCCTGGCCCACGGGGCCTTCGGGGCGCTCGCCCGCTGACGGGGCCGCCCGCACGCGCGGGGCACGGGGGAGGGAACCGGACGTTCCGGGACGGGCACGGGTCCGCGACGCGGAACGGGAGCCCGCCGGACCCGGGACTCGTACAGAATGAACCCCATGCCGATACCCAGCCGCCCCGCCCTCATCGAGCACCTCGTCCGCACCCGGATCGCCGGAGACGTCGCCACCCCGCGCGACAACAACCTCTCCCACTACCGCAAGCTCGCCAACGGCGACCGGCACTACTGGCTCGGCCTGGAGCTCGGCGACCGCTGGACCGACGAACAGGACGTGCTCGCCGTCATGGCCGAGCGGTGCGGCGTCGTCGACGACCCGGCCCACCGGGTCGGCCAGGACACCATCGACCCCGAACTGACCGTCGACGGCCTCGACCGGATGGCCGCACGGCTCCGCAAGGCCGCCGCCGGGCGGGAGCGGGTCCTCTTCGCGACCGGTCACCCCGGCGCGCTCATCGACGTCCACGGCCGGGTCGCCGCCGCACTGCGTGCCCAGGGCTGCGAGATCGTCCGGATCCCCGGCGGACTCATCGCCGACGAGGGGTACGTGGTGCAGTTCGCGGACGTCGCCGTCTTCGAGCGGGGAGCGAGCCTGTGGCACACCCACTCCCCGGAGCCGATGAACGCGATCCTCGACGCGCTCGGCGAGGAGGGGCGGCCCGATCTGGTGATCGCGGACCACGGCTGGGCCGGGCGGGCGGGGCAGCGGGGGATCGACTCGGTCGGCTACGCGGACTGCAACGACCCCGCGCTCTTCATCGGCGAGGCCGAGGGCACCATGCAGGTCACGATTCCGCTCGACGACCACGTCCTGGACCCGCGCTTCTACGAGCCGCTGACGGCGTACACCCTGGCGGCGGCGGGCCTGGCGGTCTGAGCCCCCGCCGGGCCGGGGCGCGGACGGCGCCGCCCGCCCGCGGCGGCCCTCACGGCGCGGTCCGGTGCGGTGCCGTGCCCGGAGTCGGATCGAGATAGACGCGGCGGACCGCCGGGAAGCGCTCCCGCAGCCGGGCCTCGGCCTCCTCGCAGGCCCGTTCCACCTGCCCCGCCGAGGACACGTCCCTGAAGTCGACCTTCGCCGCCACCAGCACCTCGCCCGGCCCCTGGACCAGGGTGACCAGATCGAGCACGTCGACCACGTGCGGGACCCCCAGCAGCTCCTCCCGGATGCCGTCCCGCACCGGCCGCGGTGCCGGGCGGCCGATGAGGAGCTCGGCGTTGGAGCGGCCCAGCACCCAGGCCACGTACACGAGCAGCACGCCGATGAGGACCGAGGCGGTGCCGTCCCAGACGCCTGAGCCGGTGAGCTGGCCGCCGAGCAGGCCGCCCGCGGCGAGCAGGAGGCCGACGAGGGCCGCGGAGTCCTCCATGACGACCGCCTTGACGGTGGTGTCGGGGGTGCGGCGCAGATGGGTCGCGAAGGGGGTTCCGGTCCGTTCCGCCTCGGCCCTGACCTGCTTGATCCCGGTCCGCAGCGAGAAGCCCTCCAGGAGGAAGGCGATGCCGAGGACCAGGTACGAGACCAGCGGGTCGCCGGGCTCCTCGCCGTGGGTGAGGGTGTGGACGCCGTCGTAGACGGAGAAGACGGCGCCGCCGACGAAGGTGGCCACGGCGGCGAGCAGCGCCCACACGTACCGTTCCCCGGCGTGTCCGACGGGGTGGTCCTCGTCGGCGGGCTTCTCGCTGCGCTTGAGCGCGGTGAGCAGCATGATCTCGGTGACGGTGTCGGCGACCGAGTGGGCGGCCTCCGAGAGCATCGCGCTGGAGCCGCTGATGACGCCCGCGACGGCCTTGGCGGCGGCGATGCCGAGGTTCGCCGCCGCTGCCATGATCACGGTGGAGGTGCTTTCGGCGTTCTCCGTCATGATCGGACGGTACGGTCGGCCGTCAGCGCGGGACGCGAACGACACCCTCCTGGATGACGGAGATCGCCAGGCGTCCGTCCTGGGTGTAGATCCGGGCCTGGCCGAGGCCCCGCCCGCCCGACGCGGTCGGTGACTCCTGGTCGTACAGGAGCCATTCGTCGGCCCGGAAGGGACGGTGGAACCACATGGCGTGGTCCAGGGACGCCCCGACGACGTCCCCGACGGCCCAGCCGCCCCGCCCGTGGGCGAGGAGCACCGAGTCGAGCAGGGTCATGTCGGAGACGTAGGTGGCCAGGACGACGTGCAGCAGGGGGTCGTCGGCCAGTTTGCCGTTGGCCCGGAACCAGACCTGGGAGCGCGGTTCCCGGGGCTGCCCGACCGAGCCCCACGGGGGGACGTCCACATAGCGCAGGTCCACCGCGGCCCTGGCTTCGATCAGGCGGTCCGCCACGTCGCGGGGGAGGTGGCGGGGGAGCATCTCGGCCGGTGCGGGGAGGGACTCCGGGTCCGGGGCGGGCGGCATGTCCGCCTGGTGGTCCAGGCCCTCCTCGTACGTCTGGAAGGACGCCGAGAGGTGGAAGATCGGCTGGCCGTGCTGGACGGCCACGACCCGTCGGGTCGTGAAGGAGCGGCCGTCGCGGATGCGGTCCACGTTGTAGACGATCGGCACGCCGGGGTCGCCGGGGCGCAGGAAGTACGCGTGGAGCGAGTGCGGGAGCCTCGGGGCCCCGCCCGCCGGAGCGGGGGCGAGGTCCGGGGAGGCGCCGGGCACGGTCCGCCCCGCCGCCACCAGCGCCTGGGCGGCCACCTGGCCGCCGAAGACGCGGGGGACGAGCGAGGAGCGGGACTCCCCCCGGAAGATGTCCTGCTCGATCCGCTCCAGGTCGAGCAGATCGAGCAGGTCGTCCAGTGCTTCGGGCACCTACAGGCCCATCGACTTGGCGATGATCGACTTCATGATCTCGCTGGTGCCGCCGTAGATGCGGTTGACGCGGTTGTCGGCGTAGAGGCGGGCGATCGGGTACTCGTT
The DNA here is from genome assembly GCF_042743065.1 of Streptomyces sp. NPDC058872. Lineage (NCBI taxonomy): Bacteria > Bacillati > Actinomycetota > Actinomycetes > Kitasatosporales > Streptomycetaceae > Streptomyces > Streptomyces sp. NPDC058872. The sequence goes on along the minus strand of NZ_JBHYMK010000068.1, from coordinate 7,752 downwards.
CATGTAGCCGTAGCCGCCGTGCAGCTGGAGGCAGCGGTCGATGACGCGGTGGGCGACCTCGGTGCAGAAGAGCTTGGCGCTCGCGGCCTCGGCCGGCGAGAGCTCGCCCGCGTCCAGGGCCTCCAGGGCGCGGTCGGCGACGGCCTCGGCGGCGTCGACCTCGGCCTGGCAGGCGGCCAGCTCGAACTTGGTGTTCTGGAAGGAGGCGACCGGCTTGCCGAAGACCGTGCGCTCCGTGACGTACTGCTGCGCGAAGCGGACGGCGGCCTTGGCCTGGGCGTAGGCGCCGAAGGCGATGCCCCAGCGCTCGGAGGCCAGGTTGTGGCCGAGGTAGGAGAAGCCCTTGCCCTCCTCGCCGAGCAGGTCCTCGACGGGAACCTTGACGTCGACGAAGGCCAGCTCGGCCGTGTCGGAGGTGCGCAGGCCGAGCTTGTCCAGCTTGCGGCCGATGGAGTAGCCCTCGGACTTGGTGTCGACGGCGAAGAGCGAGATGCCGAAGCGGCGGTCGTCCGCCGACGGGGCGGAGGTCCGGGCGCAGACGATCACGCGGTCGGCGTGGACGCCACCGGTGATGAAGGTCTTGGCGCCGTTGAGGACGTAGTGGGTGCCGTCCTCGGAGAGCTTGGCGGTGGTCTTCATGCCCGCGACGTCGGAGCCGGTGCCCGGCTCGGTCATGGCGAGCGCCCACATCTCCTCGCCGGTGACGAACTTCGGCAGGTAGCGCTTCTTCTGCTCGTCGGTGGCGAGCATCTTGATGTAGGGCAGGGCGAGCAGCACGTGGACGCCGGAGCCGCCGAACTGGACGCCCGCGCGCGAGGTCTCCTCGTAGAGGACGGCCTCGAACTTGTGGGTGTCCAGGCCCGCGCCGCCGAACTCCTCGGGGACGTTGATCCCGAAGATGCCCAGCTCGCCGAGCTTGTCGTAGAACTCGCGCGGCGCCTGGCCCGCGGCGAACCACTCGTCGTAGACGGGGACGACCTCGGCCTCGATGAAGGCGCGGATGGTCTCCCGGAACGCCTCGTGGTCCTCGTTGAATACGGTACGGCGCACGAGCCGCCTCCTTCGGTTCCTGTCTTGGTCCGGCCGGTCGCTCCAGCGCCCCGACTTTTGTCTAAGCGCTTGCTCAGCCTTGGTCAGTCGAAGTTACCCATCGGTCACCCCTCCTGTCCAGACTCCGCGCCTGTGATCCAGCGCCCTTCGGAGGCGTCGTACGCGTACGTCGGCCTTCCCCCGGCCCCGCTGGTGCGGAAGGGCTTCCCGTCGTCCGTGATCCCGGTGTGCCCCGAGCGGCCCCCGGAGCTCCACTCCAGCTCCAGGTACCAGCGGCAGTCGCAGCCCGCCGTCCGCGCGGCGACGACGAACTCCTCGGGCTCGGAGGCGGTGACGGCGTACGGGAAGGAGACGGCCGGGATCGTCCGTCCCTCGGCCCCGGAGGCGTCGTACCCGTCGACGGGCCGGGCGACCGGGCGCGGCCGGTCGAGGTCCACGGCGAAGTGGCGCGGGGTGACGGCACCGCCGCAGCCCTCGTCCGTCCGGTACGCGTTCCACGGCAGCGGCGCGGCCCGGTCGACCACGCGCACGTGCAGGGCCTGGAGGACCACGGCGGTGGACGGCGACCGGCCCTGGAGGGTGATCCGCACGAGCGCCTCCCCGCCGTGCACGGCCCGGTGCGCCCCGACCCACGCCCCGGCGTCGGCCGCGACCGGTGGCGGGGCGACCGTGCGGGGGGCCCGGTCCACGAGGTAGGTGTGGCCGCAGCCGCCCTGCCAGAGCTGGGGGTCCACGGTCCAGGTGAAGGGGAGGGGCTCCCCTTCGGGGACGGCCCGTCCTTCGGGAACGGAAGCGGAAACGGAAACGGAAACGGAAGCGGTGGCGGTGGCGGAGGGGGTGCGGGCGGGGCGGTCGAGCAGGACGGCCACCAGCGCCAGGACCGCGGCCAGGACGGCGACGGCCACCCCGACGGCCGCCGCCGTGCGGCGGGCGCGCGGTGCTTCCGCCGCGGGCGGCGCGTGCGGCGCGGGCGCCGTGGGCGGTGACGGCGCCGCGGACGGCGAGGGGGCCGCGGACGGCGAGGGGGCCGGTGGCGGCGCGGGCAGCGGGCGCGTCGAGGGCGGTACGGGATCGGGAGTGGGTGCGGGATCGGGCGTGGGCGCCGGTGCGGCGGGCGGCGTCGGCGCGGGAGGCGGCACCGGGAGGCGGGCGCGGTCCGCGCGGGTCCAGGCCGCCTCCAGGGCGCGCCGCTCCTCCCCGTCGGCGCCGCAGAGCCGGGCCAGCCGGTCCAGGACGGCGAAGCCCTCCGGCACGCTCTCCCCGGAGCCGTACCGGTGCAGCGTGGAAGCGCTCACGTTCAGGCGCCGACCCAGCGATGCGTAGCTGCGGCCGTCGCGCTCCTTGAGGGCGCGCACCCGCGAGGCGAGGTCCTCGACCGCCGCGCCCTTCGACCTCCCCGTGGGGTTCCCCATCAGACCGACTCCCCGTCACCGTTTCCCATGGCGTTCCACCGCCCCTGTCCTCCCACGTCAGGAGGGGTGGAACGGTTCCGGGACGGCCGGGACGGGCTGGTGCATTGCGGAGGTTCCCGCCCCGCCCCGAGGCTGGTCCGTGTTCCGATCGACCGCACCACCTGGGGGATTCCCGACATGACCAGCAGGTTCCGTTCCGTTCTCGCCGTCTCCACCGTCGCCGTCGGCCTGGTGGCCCTGGCGGCCGTCCCGTCCAACGCGGGCGGCACCACCGCCCGGGCGGCCCAGCAGCCCGCCTTCCTGGCGCCGTCGCAGATGCCGCCGTCCTCGACGCCCTGGACCGCCGACCCGGTCGCCCAGGGCCTCCCCGAGTACGGCCCGTTCTGTGCGCCGGGAGTCGTCCCCGCCCGGGGCACCCGCCACCGCACCTTCCGCACCGAGCTCGACACCGGCGGCCTCCAGGTCACCACCGTCGCCGCGACCGAGGCCCAGGCGGTCCGTCTGGCCGGTGCCCTGCGGCGGGCGCTCGCCGACTGTGCCGAGCGCCTGGAGCGGGAGGACCCGGGGACCGAGGCGGTCGGCCGGTACCACGGCAAGGTCGCGGTGGAGGAGGGCGCCCACGTCTACAGCCTGGACACCGCGAACCCGGAGGTCGGCAGCACGGACGTCCACCTCTTTTCCGTCGGCCGTGACGGACGGACCGTCACCTACGTGGAGTGGGGGCAGATGGGCGACTTCGAGCAGGCCCCGCTGAAGGCCTTCCGGAAGACCACGGCCACCGCCGTGAACAAGCTCTGGCGCTGACGGCCTCCGGGGCGGAAGGACCCGAGCGGCAGGAGGTGCGCCGGGCCTCCCGGGACGGCCCGCCCGGAGGGGCCCGTGCGCCGGGTGCGGACGGCCGACGCCATGCGGCCGGGCCGTGACCGCACCCGGATCACCGGGTGCCGAGGGCGAACCACAGCTCCATCCGTACGTCCGGGTCGTCCAGATCGCGGTCGAGGAGCGTCGCGCAGCGGGTGATCCGCTGGCGGACGGTGTTGCGGTGGACGTCCAGGGCCACCGCCGTCCGGTCCCAGCTGCCGTGCAGCGACAGCCAGGTGCGCAGCGTCTCCCTGAGCGGTTCGTCCAGACGGGCGAGCAGGGTCCGGGCGTGGGCGGCGGCCTCGTCCGGGTCCACCAGGGAGGCGAGGCCGCCCCGGTGGTGGCGCACCAGCGCCGCCCGGGTGGCCTCGGCCCGGCGCAGTGCCCGCGCCGCCTGCGCGTCGGCGGCGGGGAGTTCCGCCGCCCCGGCCGGAGCGGACGCCCCGAGCGTCCAACCGGGCCGAGCGGTGACGGGGGACGAGGCGGGGAGCAGGAGGCGCACGGGGGCGCCTGCCTCCACCAGTGTCGTCCCCAGCGCCGCCGCCAGGCCCGCCGCCGCGAACGGGGTGCCGTCGCCGCCCTTCGCGTGGACCACCGTCCAGGGGCCCGGGTCCAGGGCGGAAGCCGCCTCCGCCGGGGAGGCGCCCAGGAGCAGCCGGACCAGGGCCCCGTCCCGCACCGCCGCGTCCGTGCCCTGCTGCGGTGCCGTCAGGAGGGAGAGCAGGACCACCGCGACGCCCACGATGGTGTGGTCGCCGGGGTCCCGCCGCTCCGCCGCCACCCCCAGTGCCGGTCCGTCGCCGCCGCCGAGCGCGTACGCCGCCAGGCGCAGGCCCCCGCCCTCGGAGCTCGCGGAGGCCGGCCCGCCGGGGCGCGGACCCAGGACCCCCGCCAGTTCCCGCAGCGCCCGGGCCGCCTGCGTCGGGACCTCCCGGCCGGCTGCCGCCGCCTCGGTGCCGTCCGGGGCGAAGAGGACCGCCCGGCCGCCGAGCCGGGACGCGAGCGCGGCGAGGACCGCCGGGACCGGGGCGGGGCGGGCCGCGGCCGTCGCGAGGGACTGCTGGGCCTCCGTCACCCGACGCAGCTCGTGCAACCGGGCCTCCGCCATCAGGCGCCACACGGCCCGCGCCACCGCCGTGAACGGGGTCCGCGGCGGCACCTCCAGGAGCGGGAGGCCCCGACGGGCGCAGGCTTCGACCAGCTCCGTCGGGACCGTGTCGTGGACCGGAGCCACCCCGAAGCCGAGCGCAGCCGCCCCCGCCTCCACGACCCGCTCCACGTACCGCTCCGGGTCGGAGAGCTGCACGCCCGCCGTCATCAGCAGTTCGCCGCCCAAGAGGTACGGATGGGGGTCGGCCATCTCCGAGGTGTGCACCCAGTGCAGGGAGACGTCCTCGGGGCCGGCGAGCAGGCGCAGGCCCAGCTCCCGGCGGGCCAGCAGCGCGGCGAGCGGGACGGGGGGCGCGGGCGGGGTGGAGCCGGGCTCCGGAGCGGCCATGCGCTGGACCTTTCGCACATCAACGGGGGACGCAATGGAGGAAACGTACACTTCAAGGACGCATTCCGGCGTCTTACTGTCGTCATCACCCCACCGACCCCTCAGGAGGCCCCGACCATGAGCAGCAGCGACCAGAACGCCTTCCGCGGCCCGATCGACTCGTCCCGCGTCCCGCGGTACGCCGGTCCCGCGACGTTCGCCCGGCTGCCGCGGCTCGACGAGGTCGGCACCACCGACGTCGCCGTGGTCGGCATCCCCTTCGACAGCGGCGTCTCCTACCGTCCCGGCGCCCGCTTCGGCGGCAACGCCATCCGCGAGGCCTCCCGCCTGCTGCGCCCCTACAACCCGGCGCAGGACGCCTCCCCGTTCGCGCTCGCCCAGGTCGCCGACGCCGGTGACATCGCGGTCAACCCCTTCAACATCAACGAGGCCGTCGAGACCATCGAGGCCGCCGCCGACGACGTGCTCGCCACCGGAGCCCGGATGATGACCCTCGGCGGCGACCACACCGTCGCCCTGCCGCTGCTGCGCTCGGTCGCGAAGCAGCACGGCCCGGTCGCCCTGCTGCACTTCGACGCCCACCTCGACACCTGGGACACCTACTTCGGCGCCGAGTACACCCACGGCACCCCGTTCCGCCGCGCCGTCGAGGAGGGCATCCTCGACACCTCCGCCCTGTCGCACGTCGGCATCCGAGGCCCGCTCTACGGCAAGCAGGACCTCACCGACGACGAGAAGATGGGCTTCGGCATCGTCACCTCGGCGGACGTCTACCGCCGCGGTGCCGACGAGGTCGCCGACCAGCTCCGCCAGCGCATCGGCGACCGCCCGCTGTACGTCTCCATCGACATCGACTGCCTCGACCCGGCCCACGCCCCCGGCACCGGCACCCCCGAGGCGGGCGGCATGACCTCCCGCGAGCTCCTGGAGATCCTGCGCGGCCTCTCCTCCTGCAACCTGGTCGGCGCCGACGTCGTCGAGGTCGCCCCGGCCTACGACCACGCGGAGATCACCGCCGTCGCCGCCTCCCACACGGCGTACGAGCTGACCACGATCATGTCCCGTCAGATCGCCGCGGCGCGGGACGCCCAGTAGTCTCCGCGGCGCGGGCCGGACGCCGTCCGGCCCGCGCCGCGTCGGGTCGTGGACACGCGTTCTCCCCCGGGACGGACGGGTGGGTCAGGCCCGCCCCGCCGGCCCGCCCCCGACCGAGCCACGCCCAGAGGGATCCCATGACCCACGACCACGACCTGGTCCTGCGCCCCACCGCCGCCCAGACGGAGGCCGCGCTCGACCCGCCGAAGGGCCGCATCGGCGGCGACCTCGTCATCGAGACCCTCAGCGGCCTGGGTGCCACCACCGTCTTCGGGCTGCCCGGCCAGCACGCCCTCGGCATGTTCGACGCCCTTCGCCGCTCCGACCTGAGCTACGTCGGCCTCCGCGTCGAGAACAACGCGGGCTTCGCCGCCGACGCCTACGGCCGGATCACCGGCGAGGCGGCCCCGCTGCTGCTCTCCACCGGCCCCGGGGCGCTGATGTCGCTCGCCGCGCTCCAGGAGGCCGCCGCCGCCTCCGCGCCGGTCCTCGCGATCGGCAGCCAGATCCCGGTCGCCGGACTCGGCGGCGGTCGGCACGGCTACCTCCACGAGCTCCGCGACCAGCAGGCCTCCTTCCGGGAGGTCGTGAAGTCCGTCCACACGGTCCGGACGCACTCCCAGATCCCGTCCGCGATCGCCGCCGCCTGGGAATCCGCGCTCACCGCCCCGCACGGGCCGGTCTGGGTGGAGATCCCGCAGGACGTGCTGCTCGCCGAGACGACGCTGCCGGTGGTCACGGCCCTGGACGCGACGCCCGGGGCCGCCGTGCCGCGCCCCGAGCTGACGGCGGTCGCCGCCGACCTCCTGGCCAAGGCCGCCCGGCCGGTGATCATCGCGGGCGGCGGGGTCGTGCGCTCCGACGCCTCCGGCAAGCTCCGCGCGCTCGCCGAGCGGATCGACGCCCCCGTCGTCACCACCTTCGGGGGCAAGGGGGCCTTCCCCTGGCAGCACCCGCTCTCGCTGCAGTCCTGGCTGGAGGACCGGCACACCACCGACTTCCTGGAGGACGCCGACGTCCTCCTCGTCGTCGGCTCGGGCCTCGGCGAGCTGTCCTCGAACTACCACACCTTCGCCCCGCGCGGCCGGGTGATCCAGATCGAGGCCGACGCGGGCAAGCTGGAGTCCAACCATCCCGCGCTCGGCATCCACGCGGACGCGCGCCTCGCGCTCCAGGCCCTCCTGGAGACCGTCGAGGAGCGCACGGACCCGACCGCGCCCGAGCGGGTCTCGGCCGTCCTGGCCAAGGTCCGGGACCGGATCGCCGCCCAGGGCCTCGACCCGGAGCAGCGGATCGTGGCCGCCGTGCGGGAGGCGCTGCCGGACCGGGCCCCCAGCTTCTGGGACATGACGATCCTGGCGTACTGGGCCTGGTCGGCCTTCGACGCGCGCTTCCCCAACACGATGCACTCCGCACAGGGCGCCGGCGGCCTGGGATACGCCTTCCCCGCGGCCCTCGGCGCGGCGGTCGCCGACCCCTCCCGGCCGGTCCTCGCGGTCTCCGGCGACGGCGGCGCGATGTACTCGATCGCGGAGCTGGCCACGGCGAAGCAGTACGGGCTCGACGTGACCTGGCTGATCGTCGACGACGGCGGCTACGGAATCCTGCGCGAGTACATGACGGACGCGTTCGGCGAAGCCACGGGCACCGAACTGACCCGGCCGGACTTCGTCGCCCTCGCCGGCTCCTTCGGCGTCCCGGCCGTCCTGACGGCCCCGGAGAGGCTGGCGGACGACCTCGCGGAGGCCCTGGCCACCCCCGGCCCGTCGGTGGTCGTGCTCCCGGCCCTCCTGAGGATGTTCGAACCGACACACCTCTGACGACCGGGAAGCGGCC